>DASZDV010000410.1:0-12086 GCA_035941575.1 Pyrinomonadaceae bacterium | reverse complement strand
CAACCGCAATTTCCGATCACGCTCCAGCCCTCGATCGCCAATTCATGATCACGATCATTGTCGTCGGCATTTCTTTTGCCGCCGCGCAGATTGGTCTCGGCTGGATGGTCTGGAAGTATCGCGACACCGGCAAGGCTGGTGACCGCGCAATCTATTCGCATGGCAGTAACAGGCTGGAAGTGGTGTGGACTGTGATCACCGCCGTTGTATTCATCGCACTGGCCGTGATGGGTCAAAGTGTGTGGGCGTCGCTGCGTTTGCACGATGCACC
This sequence comes from Pyrinomonadaceae bacterium, assembly GCA_035941575.1. Taxonomy (GTDB): domain Bacteria; phylum Acidobacteriota; class Blastocatellia; order Pyrinomonadales; family Pyrinomonadaceae; genus PSRF01. The sequence continues at coordinate 11,815 of DASZDV010000410.1, read as the reverse complement.
TCCGGGTTCCTACACAGTCGAAGTAGTCGCGCAACAGTTTCAGTGGAACTTCCACTACGCGGGGAAGGACGGCAAGTTTGGCCGCACGGAGCCGCGTCTGATTGACGACAGTGCATTGAATTTCATCGGTCTGGACCCCTCGGACGCGAGTTCGGCCGACGATGCTGTGACTGCAGCGCTGGCGATTCCGGTTAATCGTCCCGTGGAACTGCGTCTACGTTCGAAAGACGTGATTCACAACTTTTGGGTGCCGCAGTTGCGCTTCAAACAGGACCTGGTTCCCGGCATGGAGATCAAGGTCCATTTCACTGCTAATAAAGTGGGCAAGTATGAATTGGCGTGCGCGGAGTTGTGCGGCCAACTTCACTTCAAAATGAAGAGCTACATGCTCGTCTTGCCGGAGGACGAACTGACTGCGCTTCAGGCGATGCCACAGGAGCAGTTCCAGGCGCGCATGGTCGAACTGCTGGCGAAGTATCCATTGCCAACTTATTAAATAGGTCCTAGAGGACCGATAGGACTTATAAGGAGACGAGAGATGGCAGAGACTCACGAGGGAGCTCACGAAGGCGTACATCGTCATCCAGCCCCAACCGGTTTCATCCGCAAGTACATCTTCAGCCTGGACCACAAAGTCATCGGCATCCAGTACATCATGCTGGCGCTGGCGGCGGTGATTGTCGGCATGATCATGTCGCTGTTGATGCGGTTGAATCTTTCCTGGCCGGGCACCCATTGGCCGGTTCTGGAGACGCTATTTCCGACCGGGGCGCCGGGCGGCATCATGAATCCGGAGTTTTATCTGTCTCTGGTAACGATGCACGGCACGATCATGGTCTTCTTCGTGCTCACCACCGCACCACAGGGCGGCTTCGGCAACTACTTCCTGCCGATCCAAATCGGCGCCGAAGACATGGCGTTTCCCGTGCTGAACATGATGTCGTTCTGGGTGACGTTCGTCGGTTTCATCGTCATCCTGTTGGCGATCGTGGTCGAAGGCAATCACGCTATAGGTGAGTGGTTCGGAGCGACGCTTGGGACATCTTTCGCCGGCGGAAGCGGAACGGTCGGACCTATAGGAGGATGGACCGGTTACGCGCCGTTGAGTGCGCTCGGCAAGATCGCCGGCCCCGGACAAGGCGCCGGCATGAACCTGTGGGTGATGAGTATCGCGATCTTCTGTATTGGCTCGTTGCTTGGCGCCCTGAACTTCATCACCACGTTGCTCAACATGCGAACGAAGGGCATGTCGTTAATGCGCATGCCGCTGACTTGCTGGGCGTGGTTCACCACCGCGGTGCTGGCGCTGCTTTCGTTCCCGGTGTTGCTGGGTGGTGGAATTCTTCTTCTCCTCGATCGCATCGCACACACGAGTTTCTTTATTCCCGGCGGTCTGTACCTCACGGGCGTTCTTTCCGGAACCAGTTCAAATTTCCCGTTGCACACTGGCGGCTCGCCGATCCTTTGGCAACACTTGTTCTGGTTCTTCGGTCATCCGGAAGTCTACATCGCGATTCTCCCGGGCATGGGCGCGACTTCGCACATCCTGGCTACGTTTGCGCGCAAACCGGTGTTCGGCTATCGCGCGATGGTGTTTGCGATCTTCGCGATCGGGCTGCTTGGCTTCTTTGTATGGGGCCATCACATGTTCATCAGCGGCATGAGCCCCTACTCAGCGATCGCATTTTCAGTGTTGACGCTGTCCATCGGCGTTCCATCCGCCGTGAAAACCTTCAACTGGATCGGCACGTTGTGGGGATCGAGAATTCGTTTCACTACGGCGATGCTGTTCGCTCTCGGGTTTGTTTCGCTGTTCGTGGCGGGCGGAATCACTGGATTGATACTCGGCCAGAGCTCACTCGATCTGCCGATGCACGACACCTACATCGTAACCGCGCATTTCCATCTCGTGATGGGCGTGGCGTCGATCTTTGGTATGTTCGCGGCCACTTACTTCTGGTTCCCGAAAATGTTTGGACGCCTCATGAACGAAACGATCGGGAAGATCCACTTCTGGGTCACGTTCGTCGGCGTCTACGCCATCTTCATGCCGATGCATGTGATGGGGCTCGTCGGCATGCCGCGACGTTATTCGCAGTTCACTGAATACGCATTTCTCGCGAACACGCATTCGCTGGTTTTGTTTGTCTCTGTTGCAGCAATCATCACCATCGGAGTGCAATTCCTGTTTTACTTCAACGTCTTTTGGAGCATGTTCAAAGGCGAGAAGGCGGGCGATAACCCGTGGGAAGCCACCACGCTCGAGTGGAACACTACCACGCCGCCGCCGCACGATAACTTTGCCGGAGTACTGCCCACGGTCCACCATGGTCCTTATGAATTTGCGGTACCAGGCGCGCCCAGGGATTACGTAATGCAGACTGACGTTGATGTAGAGGTGCCAAGCGGTAATGGCCACAATGGTCACAAGCACTAAAACGACAAGAAAAACGAGTCCGGGTGGTGGTCCAAAGATTCCTGGACGGAACGGGAACGGTTCGAAACGCCACGACGGCTTTCCCAATCCCGACTTGCACGCCAATCGCTATCGCATCGGCATGTGGGTCGGCCTGGCGTCGGTAGCGATGATGTTTACGTCGCTGAGCAGCGCTTACATCGTACGTTCGGCGTCTTCGAACGACTGGATTGCTTTGCCGATGCCGCGCGTTTTACTCGCGAGCACCGCGTTGATTCTCAGCAGTAGCGCAACGCTCGAAGTTGCGCGGCGAAAACTGAAAGCTGCGTTGAGTGGACCATACTCGCAGTGGCTATTTGTCACCGTCGTACTCGGAATTGCTTTTCTCGGCCTTCAAATAGTCGCCTGGCGGCAACTCGCACGGCAGGGAATCTATGTCGCGAGTAATCCGCACAGTTCTTTCTTTTACCTGCTGACGGGCGCGCATGCGGTCCACCTCATCGGCGGACTGCTCGGTTTAACTTTTCTGTGGCTGCGTTCGCGGCGGCAGGAGATTGCACAGGCGTTAATGGCAAAGCGTAGAGCCGCGACGGATGCAGTAACGATCTACTGGCATTTCATGGACGCACTTTGGATCTACCTATTTCTACTCCTATTCCTTTGGAGGTGACAGGTGAGCACTGAAGCACGTGCGGGACATTTCCCGGCAGTGGATTGGGAGGGCGGCGCCTTCCCTTATCGCGTGGGCCATCGCAAGTTGGGAATGTGGTTGTTCATTATTTCCGACTCGCTAACGTTTTCCGCGTTGCTCATGGGCTATAGCTACTTGCGCGCGTCAAACGTCTGGCCGACACCGTTTCCGTTCTACCCGAGCATCGTCTTCTCGTCAGTGATGACCTTCTGCCTGTTGTCTTCGAGCTTGACGATGGTCTTTGGCGTGTCGGCTTCGAGTAAAGGCGATAAGGCAAAGGCCCGGAAATGGATCTTCGCGACGATCTTTTTCGGTGTCGCGTTTATCGTGCTCCACTTGATTGAGTGGCAACACCTGATTCACGAAGGATTGCGTCCGTTCTACCTGCCGGAACACTGGGTCAAGGCGTTTAGCACCACTGACGGCTTTCCGCCTTCACCATTGTTCGGCGCGACGTTTTTCTCGATCACGGGCTTGCACATGTTCCACGTCGCTTCCGGCGCGGTCTATCTGTTTATCGTCGCGTTGCGCGTCAACAAGCTGAAACATGAAGACATCGAGATCAGCGGCCTGTACTGGCACTTCGTTGATCTGGTATGGATGTTTGTTTTCCCGTTGATTTACATCATGTCCGTGGACGTTGGTGGACATCTGGCCGCAGTAGGACACTGAGGAGAGACTGCAATGAGTGATCACGCACACCACGGCGACGAGCATTTTGCAGGCAGTAACAAACTGTTCATCTCGATCTGGGTCTGGCTGTTGATTCTGACGCTAATCGAGATCTTTCTGGCCTACCGGCCGATGCCTATCCACTTCATGTTGGTGATCCTGCTGGGGCTTTCGATTATCAAGGCGGCGCTGATCGTGGCGTACTTCATGCACTTGAAATTTGAACGCCTGAGCCTGATCCTTACACTGGTGCCGGCACTGGTCATCTGCATCTGTCTGTTGTTTGTGTTTTTTCCCGACAGCTTTCGTTCGCAGACGCTGCGGTACCAGTTTAAAGAGGACCCGCCTGTGGCGCCGGCTCAAGTTGAGGAACCGTAATGCGTTTGCCCACCAAAGGCACGACTTGCTACACAGTTTTGGTTGTCGCGTTGGCGGCGGCCGCAGTGTTGTTGCTTGCCGTTCCTGCTGACGCCCAATGCTCGATGTGCCGCGCCGCTTTGAACGGATCGAACAATGCGCGGTTCATTCGCAACTTCAATATCGGAGTGCTGGTGCTGCTGGTTCCGCCTGTCACCATCTTCGTTACGATCTTTGTGTTGTTGAGAAAGTACAGGGCCACGGATTAACACAGATGTCTGACGACAATCCACTGGCGCTCGATGTAGAGAAACGCACGACGCGCGGCCGCCTCTGCCCGCGTTGCGGCGGCAAGATCATTCCCTCGAATCGGGCGGTCTATCAATCAGGTGCAGATCCCGCGGGTTCATTTCCCATGTGGCAGTGTGAGCGATGTGGTTACGAAGAAGTAGCCGAACGAAAGAAGCCGGCTGGAAAGGCCCGGCACTAAACAGGTAAAGTGCAAACTGCGACTCTGACTCCGATGCGCAAAGAACTCGGACTGCTGAATCTCATTTGTCTTCTCGTCGCGCTGGGTTTCCTGGTTATGGCAGTGATCAGCGCGCTCCGTTCCGGCGACTTTCTCACCATCGACAACCTCTTCATCATTGCCGTGAGTCTGATGATGGCGCTGATGTTTATCGCCAGCCCGCTGCTTTATCTCAAGTCTCAAGGCAAGTTACCGATTCCTTTCATGAAACGATCGGCGCTACCCGCGGCTGACGATGGTCCCGCTCCAATGAAGTTAAGGACGCCCGCACAGACACCTCCTATGCTCGACGCAAAGGGCCGCGCAATGCCGCCTGACGTCAAGGCGATTATGAATCACCTCAACCAGGCTGAAGCGGGCAAGGACGCGTGATATTCTCTGTCAGTGGCTGATTTCATTTCTTATTTACCGCATCTCAACGCCTGTCTGAACGGTACGAGCGCGATTCTCTTGTTTTCCGGTTACTCATTCATCAGGGCGCGTAACGTGATGGCGCATCGCGCGTGTCAGATTGCGGCGCTCGTCGTTTCGATACTCTTTCTCGCGTCGTATCTCACCTACCACTATCATCACGGCGCGACACGATTTCAGGGCGCGGGCCTTGCGCGTCCTTTTTACTTCACGATTCTGACGAGTCACACGATTCTCGCAATCGTGATTGTTCCGTTAGTCATTCTGAGCTTCTACCGTGCTTTTCGTGGCGACTTCATTCGCCACCGGCGCATCGCTCGCATCACGTTGCCGTTGTGGCTATACGTCTCGATCACGGGCGTCATTGTTTACCTGATGCTTTACCGGATTTATCCACATGGGTGACAACGGAAATCATCCGGGTGTTAGAGCAGTCGAAGTGCGCAAGCGCACTCCGGGTTCTGTTCCAATCCTGATACTGGCGGGACTGTTTGTCGCCGCGACTTTCCTCGCGTGGTACTTCAGCTGGTTCGGACGCGAACTCTCGGACGCAGACATCTCGAAATATCTCGCCGACCAGAACAACCCACGTCACGTGCAACACGCGCTGCTCCAAATACAGCAGCGGATTGAACGCGGCGAGGCTACGTCGAAAAACTGGTATCCGGAGTTGATCGCGTTGAGCGGTAGTTCCGAAACGGAGTTTCGCCTGACGGTGGCGTGGTTGATGGGTTTTGACAACACGGTTCCGCAGTTTCATGAATCGCTGTTGAAGTTAGTGAAAGATTCGGAGCCTATTGTCCGTCGCAACGCGGCGCTGGCGCTGGTTCGGTTTAACGATTCGAGTGGGCATGAGGAACTGGTTTCGATCTTGAAACCGTATGCGGTTACTGCTCCGGCGGCTGGTGTAGTTGCGAGTAGTTTGCGCGAGGGATTGGCGATGACGCGTGGCACGTTGCTGGCGAGGATTAAACAGCAGGATGGGAACGTTGCGGAGGTGCGGTCGCCGCTGCCCGGGCGTATTCAGAAGCTCATTAAAACCGACGGCGCGCCGGTGTCACAAGGCGACGAAGTGCTGAGCCTCAATTCAGATGAGAACAGCATCTGGGAAGCGCTGCGCGGGTTGGCGCTTATTGGTACTCCAGGGGACGTTTCCGTTATCGACGGTTACGCAAACGCCACGGACGTTTCCTCGAGGGTACGCAGCCAGGCGAAGAGCGCCATCAACGCAATACAAAGCAGGACGGCGGATTTAAGCAAATAAAAAAGGATTTTAGGCTGGTGGCGCCGGTGGCAGGTCGGGCAATGTGATCCCGTGTAGCGCTTCCCAGTCGTCAGTAGGCACCATCTCGATCGCGTCCCATGGACAGCCATCTAAAAAAGCCCCATCAGGACCTTTGCTGGTGCACTTCTGACAACCAATGCAGAGATAAGGATCGACTTCAATGCGGCCGAACGGCGGATGGTCCTCGTCCGGCACCCAAAACATGCACGCCTCGATAGGGCAATACTCAATGCATGCGGGTGAGCCGGCGCAGCCCGTGCAACAGTCGGTGGTGATCGCAAGAATACGCGGCCGCTTCTTGCGTTGCGCCTTGCCGTCGCCCTCTGACATCGGCCAGTGCTTGTCTACGATGTCGTACATTCCGCTTCTGAACCCTCGCGTTCGCTATTGTGAAATCGTAACTCGACTCTAACATAGCTTTGCGGAATTCCTCAAACATTTGTGTCGGCGCATGTTGTTGCTTGCCGCTGGCTTGCCACTAGCATACAAAAGGGCCGTCTCTAGTTTAGAAACAGCTATATCAACACCGGAAGGAGCGAACGATGGAAGCGATATCGGGTGTATTTCAATCACGTAACGACGCGGAGAAAGTAGTCGATCAGTTAAGAAAAGTTGGCATACCGGATAACAGAATAGGGTTACTGACTCCAGGCAGCGATGGCGATCAGTTGGAAGCTGGTCTACCGGTCACTGACACTGAAAGACCGGGCATGGGCCGGGCAATGGGGGCCGCCGTTGGTGGCGCAATGGGTGCTGCGGGAGGCGCAACGTTGGGACTTGCCGTCGCGACGTTTGCAGTGCCGGGAATTGGTCCAGTACTCGCGTTCGGCATGGTTGGCGCGGCCTTGCTTGGCGCGGCTGGCGCAACTGCGGGCGCTGCTGTGGGCGACACGATTGAAGAGGAACTGGGCGAAGGCGTTCCGCACGAGGATATTTACCTTTACGAAGATGCTTTGCGGCATGGCCGCTCGGTCATCGTGGTCTATACCGAAACCGATGACGAGGCGGATAGGGTTGAAGACGTGCTCAATAATTCGGGAGCGATGGACTTGGACGAACTTCGCGACAACTGGTGGAACGAGCTCAGAGATGGAGAACGTGCGTACTATCACGCTGATGGCCGCGACTTCGATCGCGACGAGCAGAGATACCGGCGGGGATTCGCCGCCGCCTTGCATCCTCGAAGAAGAGGGAAGGCTTACACTGAAGTCGAATCAGACTTAAGGTCAACTTACGATGATACTGAGCTTGACACTGCGTTCCGGGAAGGTTATGAACGCGGTCTGGCTCATCACAGTAAGATTTCGGAAGCTCGCAACGCTTGAGAGATTTCCTTTTGAACGCTGCCGTCCTGATTGCGATCCTGGGCGCCAGTGCATTGATTACGGGTTGGTTCACGCGAACCATGTACCTTCGTTGTCTTAACTGCGGCACTCTGAACGCGCGCCGTCGCCAGGAGTGCCGCTCCTGTAAACACACCCTTCGTTAAATGCAAACACCCGCCGAGAAGACGAATTACCGTCTAACGCCAAATTACGCCGACACTGTCGCGTTCGCCAAACAACTCGCCGACGCTTCGCCCGCAATTGAATACCGAGGTTTTGGACACAGCGGCCAGGGCCGCGAACTGTCTTTGCTAATCGCGTCGGAGACACAAACATTTACCCCAGGAGCCGCACGCCAACAGAACAAAGCGATCGTGTTGATCCAGGCGTGCATTCACTCCGGCGAACCTGACGGCAAAGACGCCGGGTTCGCTCTGCTTCGCGACATCGCGATCACCAAAACAGCCGCGGGCATCCTTGAAAATGTCGTCTTTCTTTTCATTCCGATCTACAACACCGATGGTCACGAACGCTCCACGCCGTACAATCGCATCAACCAAAACGGCCCGGAGTCGATGGGCTGGCGCACGACTAGTACCTACCAAAACCTGAACCGCGACTACATGAAGGCCGAGACGCCCGAAACGCGCGCGTGGTTGCGGCTCTGGAATGAATGGCAACCCGATCTGTTCATCGATTGCCACGTCACTGACGGCGCCGATTATCGGTCTATGATCACTTATCACCACGAGCATCATGAAGGTGTAGACGATGCCGTCCTCGAGTGGGAACGCGATGTGTTCGGAAACAAAGTGGCCAGTGCGACAGAGGCAGCAGGTCATGAAATCTCGTGGTATCTCGAGTTCATCGACAATCGCGATCTGACGCTTGGGACGCGCGACTTCAACGGCTCGCCTCGTTTCTCGACCGGGTATGTGCCGCTGCGGAATCGTCCAGCGATTCTGATCGAGACGCACATGATCAAAGACTATCGTTCGCGCGTGCTGGCGACTTACGATTTTCTTCGTGCTGCTTTGAGCGAGGTGAATAGCGATCCGCAACGTTTGCGGCGAGTTGGTCGTGAAGCCGATGAACGAACGGCGCGCTCTGGTGCGGCCTACGAGCCAGAACAGATGTATGCAATAAACTTCGAACTCACGGATGAAACGACACCCTTCGCACTGAAAGCATTTCAGTACGAAACTGACGAGAGCGACATCTCTGGCGACTTGCGAGTAGTTTATGGCCGCGAACCAATAGATCTAACAATCCCGATGTACCAAACGTTCCGCGTGACGACCGCTGTCGCGACTCCGTTGCATTACATCGTGCCGGTACAGTGGACCGTCGTAATCGAAGTGATCCACGCGCACGGTTTGCAATTCAGATCCTTGGCCGGAACCGCATCGGTGGAAGTTGAGAGTTATCGTTTCATTAATGTCCGCTGGCCGTCAGCACCATTTGAAGGCCGTCACATGCCGCAGTTCGAGGTGGAACACCTTAACCAGACACGAGAGTTTCCGGCAGGTTCGATCGTAGTTCCGTTGGCCCAACCGTTAGGGAAACTTGTACTGAATCTGTTTGAACCCCAGGCGCCGGACTCATTCGTGAAGTGGGGTTTTTTCAACGCGATCTTTGAAGAGAAAGAGTACGCAGAACATTACGTGTTGGAAGCTCTCGCGCGCGAGATGCTCGCTGCCGATCCGGATCTGAAGCGCGAGTTTGAAGACGCGCTCGAGAACGATCCTGACTTTGCGGCCAGCCCTTCCGAGCGCCTGCGCTTCTTTTATAAACGTTCGCCCTACTGGGACCCACAAATGAATCTTTATCCAGTAGGGCGAATAACTAGTGTGCTTGATTTACCACTCGTCTGATAGTACAGACGCCCGACGATACTGCCGTTATCGAACGGGACGTGTCGGGCGTCGAGCAGGGCAAACAGTGTGCAATGTCTGCCTAAACGACTGTACGACGTCCACCGATTATGTTGATAAGGAGCACTACCAGCGCTAACACGAGCAGGATGTGAATGAACCCGCCGACTGTGTAGCTGCTAACTACTCCGAGTAACCACAGCACCAACAAAATTACAAAAATCGTCCAAAGCATTTCGTTCTCCTCCTTTTGTCAACCACGCCCAAGTTTCCGGTCTACAAAAGCAATCGCATTAGGGTTCGAGCAACGACCATGCCGTTACGGATTTCGCCGTTTTTACGTCAATTCGGCGTAGGGGCGTATGGAAACGTGCCAGTGACCCACGCAACCGTGGCCGTTTTTCATCTTCCACTGGACTTAAACGAATGTGGGCTGGTAAAGTGGCGTCAGCGTTCGCAACATCGGCGAGCGCGTCGGTGTTTCTGAACATCTCAGTTCGCGCAGGTCCTTCCTTCGAAGTTCCGACGCTCTTCCTAACCCGATTCTTTGTGCTTTGAATTAGTTTCCCGAGCCGCCCGAATGTCGGGAGGTCGTATTTGGAGGTCTTGTATGCCCACCCCCACGCCCCGAGTATCCGTTCGTACTCGCCGAGTGGCATTGGCTTGCTTAGCAGTCGTTACATTTTCCCTCGTCATCGCAGCTTCAATCGTCACCTATCAGCGCCGCCAACCCCCGGTGCAACGCATCAACTATTCGCAGCTCTATTCTTTGGCCGAAGCAGGTGGCGCGGCCGCATTGCAGATCGAGGGAGAGAACGTAACCGTCACCACTAAAGACGGAACGCTCTACGAAGCCACGGTTACAGGCGAGACGACGCAGCACGACGTCGTTCAACTCTTTCGTAAGAACAACATTCCGGTGGAATTCCGACCTTTGCAGCCGGGACTCCTTGTCAGCGTCTTGAACTGGCTGTTGCCCGTGTTGACGCTTGGACTTATCGGCGTCGTTGCATGGCGCATTTATGCGGGAATGAGTGGACGCGGATCGTTTCAGTTGACCGATAAAAACGGGCAGCAGTCTGTAGGTTTCAATGATGTTGCCGGTGTTGACGAAGCAAAGTCGGAACTGACGGAGACGATCGAGTTCCTGCGAAACCCCGAACGTTTCAGTCGCCTTGGTGGTCGCGTACCGCGCGGCATTCTGCTGTATGGCCCTCCGGGAACCGGTAAGACGTTGCTTGCGCGAGCGGCTGCGAAGGAAGCAGGCGTTGCGTTTCTGGCGGCGTCGGGTTCGAGTTTTCAGGAGAAGTTCGCCGGGTTAGGCGCGGCTCGTGTGCGGCACCTGTTCGCGAAAGGACGAAAACTTTCGCCGTGCATCATTTTTATCGACGAGATTGATGCGCTTGGACGCCAACGTGGCCGTGGTGGCGACTCGGCATCAGCGGATCAGGACCAGACGCTCAATCAGTTGCTGGTTGAGATGGACGGCTTCGATCAGTCGAGTGCGGTCGTTGTAATCGCTTCCACCAATAGACCTGACATTCTCGATAAGGCGCTAACGCGTCCCGGTCGTTTCGATCGAGAGATCGCAGTTGACCTCGCGGGTGTTGACGGACGTGAAGCGATACTCAACGTTCATGCGCGCAATGTGAAACTCGAAGACGGTCTCGACTTGCAGTGGATCGCGCGTGGTACTCCCGGTTTCTCCGGAGCAGATTTGGCGAATCTGGTTAATGAAGCGGCGATTGCCGCGACTCGTGATGAGGCTGAAGCCGTCGGCAAGAAGCACATCGAGTTTGCACGCGACCGGATCCTGATGGGTGCTGAACGGCAAAGCTTCATCATGGATGAGGATGAGCGTTATGCGACAGCGGTTCACGAAGCTGGGCACGTCGCGGTTGGATTGGCAGTTGAGAACGGGGATCCGATTCACAAGGTATCGATTTTGCCGCGTGGACGGGCGTTGGGTGTGACGCAGTCGCTGCCGGAACGCGATCGGTTCATGAAGAAGCGAGAGTATCTTGAGGATCAGATTGCGCTGTTGCTTGGTGGTCGCGCGGCAGAGCAGGTATTGTTATCGACGATGACCGCGGGCGCTTCGAACGACATCGAGCGTGCGGTGGAGATCGCGAGGAAGATGGTCAGTGAGTTTGGTATGAGCCGTCTGGGCCCGATTCATTTAGGGCAGTCGGATCAGCCGATTAGCCAGAGTTTATTGGATCGTATTGAAGAGGCCACCAACGAACTCATGAATA
>DASZDV010000409.1:0-6693 GCA_035941575.1 Pyrinomonadaceae bacterium | reverse complement strand
AACCGGCAAACCAAAGAATGGAGATCGTGCTGAGGTCGTAAGCAGTGCCGAATACATGGCCCAGATAGCTATGCGCCAGATACGCGAGCGCACGGCCGTTGGCACTTCCTGCTTCCTGCGTGTCAGTCTCCGGCCTGAACTCTTCCGCTGGAATCAATAACGTCGTGCAGATGCTGCTCGCTAAGAGAAAGAAACTCATGATCAGCGCCGCAGTCATAAGCAGCTTGCGAGCGTTACGAATACGCCCTTCCAGATCATTCGGTCCCGCTTCGCCTTTGACTAGCGGCATGACTACTACACCGGTTTCGAAACCTGAGAGACCAAGCGCGAGTTTTGGAAAAACTACCAATGCTGTTCCGAGCATGAATATCGGGCTGCGATAGGTCTGAAAGAGTGACGTGCGCCAATCTGAAATCGCTACCGGGTGCGTGAAGATCTCATAGAAGCCCACTGTGACCACTGCAAGATTGAGAGCGAGATAGATCCCGACCAGCACAACTGCAATGCCGATCGCTTCCTTGAATCCCCGCAAAAAGACCGCGCCTAAACCAGCGATCAAAACCGTTGTGACGATGATGCGGTGATGTAGAAAATCGAAGTGCTCGATCACGAACGGATTTTCAACAATATGTGCCGTAGCGTCCGCTGCGGACAGCGTGATCGTGATGATGAAACTGGTGGCCGCAAATCCGAGTAAAGCTAATACAAAGAGCTTTCCCTTCCATCGCGATAACAGATTCTCGAGCATGGAAATTGAACCATCGCCGTGAGGACTCTCTGCGGCAACTCTTCGGTACATCGGTAATGCGCCGAACAACGTGAGGAAGATGAGAACTAACGTTGCGAGCGGCGAGAGCGCGCCGGCGGCGAGAAATGCAATGCCGGGCTGGTAACCGAGTGTCGAGAAATAATCGACGCCGGTGAGGCACATGACCTGCCACCAGCTGTGTTGCTTGTGCGGAGTAGTGGAATCGTGCGCGGAACCGCTTGATCGTTTGCCCTCTAACAGCCAGAGCTTAAACTTGCGTCGTGATCTCTGGAACAGCCCCATCTTGATTGTCAGTCAACGCCGACGTTCATAATTTCACATCAATTTCGCGACCTAACTGCGGGGGCAAATAAAAAAAGCGGGCGGGGGCCTCCCACAGCCCCCACCCTAAGGCCACGTGTCCTCACCCCACGCGACCACTTCGTCCACCGGGGAGGTGAACGCATCGGGATTATGCAATAGTCCGCTTAAACTTTCAACCGGCTTATGGTTTTTGTCGGGCACACAAGTTCATCACAACGAGTCGTTAGCACAACAAAACTTATAGATCACATAAGCAACGTAAATCGAGTTCGCGCGACTAGCGATCGTGCGGGCAAAACGGGACTTCTCTGACTTCAACTTACGCGGTTTGCAACACTTGCTGCATCTTTTGCCTGGTCCACCTGACCGGATGCAGGATCGCCGTGAGCAAGATCCGACATGGCGACCACCACAAGCAACGCAGTGACGCCGAGCGTGCAAAGAATGTAAAGGATCGCCGTCTTCTCCAAATAGATCAGAGTGATTACTGCGACTCCCAAGGCGAGAGCCCAGGCTGCGGTAATCATTTTTCTACGGCGACGGTCACCAGCTATCGTTTTTCGATTCATTCACTAATCAACTTTCACTTATTCAGTAAATAATCTTGCTTGGCAGATACATACCAGTGTTGGAGATTGCGCTGGACATGCCGCCGGTTAGCGCATTCATCAACGTCGATCCGATGCGGCTTGAGGAGAACATGCCCGCTTCGGGAACCTCGATTACGTCGTACGCCTGCAACAGAAAATCGGGCTTTTGGTTCTTCTTGATTGCGGCAACGTCGACTGTGAGGATCTCCTGCTTGATGGTACCGGGTACCTGCCTAAAAATGCGGACCTCGGTGAGTTTCGCTTCCTTTCGAGCCCCACCAACCATGGCCAGCGCACGTGTAATCGTGAGTTGGTCACGCAGATAAACTCCATTCGGCGACGCGACCGCACCCGTGATGTAAACCGGTTCGGCTTCAGTCACTAATACATAATCGCCGGGACGGATTACAGGATTGGCCGCGATGTTTCCGGAGCGCAACTCTGCGATCTTGATAATCTGAAGCGGAATCCTCGTTCCGTCGATCGGCTTCGCGTCTTCTTCCTCACCCGGTTCCGGACACATCACCGGTTCAGTGTGAAGTACCTGAATCGTTCCCGACGCGCGTTCGGTAAAGCCGCCCGAAACCGCAATCAGTTCGTTCAAGCGGACTTTCCGTTTCATCTCTACGCGACTGGACTGGCGTACGGCGCCAAACACCGTCGCCGGCTGACGGCTGTTTCGCTCAGCAATTCTTACGCTCACTTGCGGGTTGTTAATGAACTTCGCATAGGCCGCGGCGATGTCTTTCTGCACCTGTTTGTCCGTGCGGCACTTCGCTGGAATCGGTGTCTCCAGGAACGGCAGCGAACTCAGATTGCCGTCGCTGTCGATCTGGGCGGCGCTGGTCGACAAATCGGGCTGCCCGAAAACTCGGATATCCAGCACGTCGCCTGGTCCAAGCAAGTAGGTCCTGCTGCCTTGGATGTCGAGAGGAGATTGCGAAGTGTTGGGGGTCGACGCTGGTGTTTGAGGTTCCTGTGCCTGGCCCAAACCCGCCACGATGCAGGCACACACGATCGAAAGGATCAAACAAAGCTTAACTCTCATGACATCACCTCAATGTGAAGTTTTTCTGTGCCGCCGGTGTTTTCTTCGTCTGAAGGTCCCAGGGAGCACAAACCCCGTGAAAAGCAAGTTGCAATGATCGCACAAAAGATGATAGATGCCAACCAGACGTAACGGGAGCGGAGTCCGTTTATATCCTCTGCGAATCTCCCTACTGCCACACTTCGGACACTTCTGAAAAGTCATTGGTCCTTTGGCATTTCGCGCCGGCGTAGCTTCGCCTGCAACCCGGCAATTTCCCGCTCGATCTTCTCCGTTCCGGCCACGCGGACCTCAGGTTTCACGACGTCCTGGTTCAGGTAAAACAGGGCATCGCGATAGCGGTCTACGGCACGGCGATAATGACCTTTGAACGCTGACCGTTCCGCCAGTTCCACCCAGTGAGCAACCTTGATCGATGCGATTAACTCGCTAATTGCCGTCTTCGACTCGTGAAGCTCAGTTTCATCCGGATAGATTCTCAGCGCCGAATCGACGCAGTCGAGCGCACGGTTCGCGGTTTCGATTTTGTCGAACGTACGTGCGCGTTGTTGCGCTTCGTGAGTTAACAAACGCGATTGGCCGCGGGCCCATGTCAGCAAGTGATGTTTATGCAACGCACGCACTCGTTCCTGGCCCGCACGGATTGCAATTCCCTTTTCACTTCCATGACTGCCCGAACGAATCGCTTCGTCAGTGCTCGAGAGGTAGTCGTGGCAGAGTTGTGCGACGTCGAGATGGGCTTCAGGAGTTGAGTTGGGAGAGTCCGCGGCTGCGGACTGCTTTTGAATCGTGCGGAGTGCCGCAGAGTGAACCGACGCTGAGAATCCTTTCTTACTGCTGCGGCTGCTGTGTGAAGACCGCGACTTGCTGCGTCGCGGATCGGGAATGCCGTTGTCCAGTAGATAACGCGTCCAGGCCCGGCGCATAACGACTTCACGCGCCGATAAAGCAATCAACAGCACGACGCTCGAGGCCAAACCAGCGGGCAGCCACGGCGCCTCATCACCACCACGTACTAAGATCCACCAAAGTGCAAAGAATAGCGCGACGGCGATGATGATCGCGGCCATCAGGTAGCCCGTGCTCGAGGGCATTCTGCCTCGTGCCGGCCGGCCGCGCAGGTCGTCAGCCGATCGCGGATGGGGTCGCGGGTTGCGCGGGAAAAACTGATCTGCCGAGTTGTGTCCCAATAATCGCCTCCAGGTCGCTTAAGCCGACCGGGTACGAACTACAATCACTGGTTTGTAGCCGCATTCTGCCGGGGGGATGGCCTCACAAGGCTCACAAGGTGATAATAGTCAGCCTTTTGGGATCGCGCTGTCAACACACGATCTCTTTCCACTAAAAGAGACGAGGACCGGAAAATGAGCGATAAGAAGTTTGCGGGGAAGATCGCCCTGGTTACGGGCGCGACTTCCGGAATTGGGCGAGCCTGTGCCGTCGCGTTTGCCGAGGCAGGAGCGAAGGTCGCCTGCGTCGGTCGAAAAGAAGAAGCGTTGCAGGCGGTATCTGAACAGATTAAGCGGATGGGCACTGAGGCGTTGCCGCTCAAAGCGGATGTTGCAAATGACCGTGAAGCGACGCGGGCGGTTGATGAAACAGTGGCGAAGTTTGGCGGCGTCGATGTTGTTGTTAATGCGGCGGGACATATCAGCAGCGGCACGATCGAGAACACGTCACTCGAAGCATGGGACGAGATGATGAACGTCAACGTGCGTGCAGCTTTTCAGTTGATGCAGAAGGCACTGCCGAGTTTGATCGAACGGCGCGGAAACATTGTGAACGTTTCAAGTGTTACGGGTCTGCGGGCGTTTCCCGGTGTGCTAGCGTACTGTGTTTCAAAGGCAGCGTTGGACCAGTTGACGCGTTGTGCGTCACTGGAACTGGCCGCGAAGGGTGTTCGAGTAAACGCAGTGAATCCCGGCGTGGTGGTTACGGAGATTCATAAGCGCGGCGGCATGAGTGAAGAGGCGTACGCTGCATTTCTGGAACACTCAAAATCGACTCACCCGCTTGGGCGTACTGGACGCCCGGAAGAGATCGCGGGGCTGGTGCTGTTCCTCGCTTCTGATGAGGCGGCGTGGATCACGGGCGCGACCTATTCAATCGACGGCGGCCGCGGGCAAACTTGTGCTCGTTGAGAGCGAGCATCGCTTATACTTTCGCGACCTATGAGCTTTCCGAACCCACCAAATACTGCCGCGCAAGCGCCAACAATCATCATCACTCGATCGCCAGAAGTGAGTGCGATTAAGGTTGCACTAAGCATCCTCGCAATACTCATTGCGTTGTTTCTCGGGCTGCTGGTTCTGATTGTGATCGGCATCGAGACTGGACCAGTCGCATTGATGCTGGGACTCCTGTCCGCGACGATTCCCGTACCCATTTACATCATTCTCGTCTTGTGGATCGATCGTTATGAAGCGGAACCGTTGTGGATGTTAGCGACAGCGTTCTTCTGGGGCGCAGTTGTCGCAACGTTCTTCGCGTTTCTGCTCAACACAACAAGCATGGGTGTTGTCGGTGCACTCTCGAACGCGAATGCCGGTGAAGCTTTCGCCGCCGTGATCTCAGCGCCGATAGTCGAGGAGATCGGGAAGGCTCTCATTCTGTTCATCTTCTTTTTCTGGAAGAAGGATGAATTCGACGGGGTTGTTGACGGCATCGTTTACGCATCGATGGTTGGGCTTGGCTTTGCGATGACTGAGAACATTCTTTACTACGGCAAGGCCGCAGCGGGTGGCGGTGGAGCGGCGTTGACACTTACGTTGATAATTCGTGGTTTCTTCGCGCCGTTTTCGCATCCGCTGTTCACGAGTCTGACTGGAATCGGTTTGGGCCTCGCGAGACAGTCAACGAACGTATTTGTGAAGATCGTGACGCCGGTTGTTGGTTTGTTGATGGCGATCTTCATGCACACCATCTGGAACGGTTCGGCAGTTTTCGGTGGTGGCGGCATTTTTGTGCTGACTTACATTCTGGTGATGGTGCCGGCGTTTCTCATCATGCTTGTGGTGATCTCTCTTGCGTTGAGACGGGAAGGTCAGGTGGTGCGGCAATTCCTCGTCGTGGACCTTGACAGGGGTATTCTGACGCGCGATGAGTACAACCAACTCGGCTCGATCATTGGGCGCATGGGTTCGTCATTCCGCGCGCTCTCCGAAACAGGTGTGAAAGGTTGGCGCGCCCGACGACGTTTAAATCAATTGGCGAGCGAGCTGGCGTTTCATCGCAGCCGTGTGTCGCGGGGTTATCATTCGTCGGACCAGGACGTGCTCGCGCGGGAAGCGGCCTATTTACAAGCGTTACAAGACCTGATCAACGAATTGAGGAAGCGTTAGTCTTACTCATCCTGCATTAATGCTCGCTGCGTGTCTCATTTCTGACATATACTGGCGCGGTCTTCGGACGGCACTTCAACAGAGCTGGACGCTCGTGAGAATCGAACTTTTACCGAGTACGTTTGATGACCAGGGAGTGGCAACCCTGGAGCAACGGTTGACGTGTTTTCTCATCGACGATTGTGTGGCGGTTGACGCCGGCAGCATTGCGATCGCGCTGACGGATCAGCAACGCCGTGACGTGCGAGACATCATCGTTACGCACCCTCACATGGACCACATCGCCAGTTTGCCGATATTCATTGACGACCTGTATCCGACGCTCAAGCAGCCGATGCGCGTTCATGCGACGCCGGAAGTGATTCAACTGCTGGAACGGGACGTTTTTAACTGGAACGTGTATCCGCGGTTCTCCGATTTGAAGAACGACTATGGACCAGTGATGGAGTACGTTCCGATCCCGATCGGGACGCCTTTTCACGTGGCCCACCTGAGTGTGATCGCCGTGCCGGTGAACCACATCGTTCCGACGATTGGTTTGGTAGTTTCAGACGGAAAAACAAGTGTTGCTTTCAGTTCCGACACTGCCGAGACCGAAGAGTTCTGGAGAATCGTGAACGACATGAAGGGGCTCGATGCGCT
>DASZDV010000408.1:0-5570 GCA_035941575.1 Pyrinomonadaceae bacterium | reverse complement strand
AAATCCATATCTCGCATCCACAGCAACGACATTTGCGAACTCTCGCTCGGATGCTTGCCTTCATCCAAACCCGCATGAACGTAGATGGCGTGTTCGTCCTCATAGTAGAACGGCAGGTTCTGCATGAAATCCAGATGCTCGAGCGGAAATGACTGCTCAAACACGCGGCGCATCTCCTCGAGATCCGCTTCGCTATTCACTCGCACCGGACTACCCGTGTACTGCTCAAACGTCCGTTCGCCACCCGTCACCGGCGTGAGCCAGATCGAAGTTTGCCCAGCGAGAAAATCCATCAACATTTGCTCATGATTGCCGCGGAGGCAGATCACTCGCTCGGGATTCTCGCGGCAGAGTTTGACGATGTGTTCGACACAGCCCGGAGCATCGGCGCCGCGATCGATCAGGTCGCCGAGAAAAACCAAGGTGTCTGTTTGCGCGTCTCGCGGCAGCATGTCGAGGAGATTGAGGAGCTGCGCGCACCGGCCATGTATGTCACCAACAACAAACGTTCTCATGCAGTCTGGTTCCTGGCTGCGTTGTTCTTGATCCCACTCATCAATTCCACGAAGCGTTGATCCTCGTGCATGTCGGTCCAGTTTGGATCCGATTCAAACCAGCGATAGTTCTCGTTACCAAGATTGATCGCAGTCTGCAACCAACGCAACGCTTCTACCTGCCGACCCTGCAACAGATACGCAGAGGCAAGCCAGTAAGCGATGTCGTAATCTGCTTCTGCCACTTGTCGCACTTTTTGCGTCAACTGCTCATTTGCCTTCGTGTGTTGACCCTGTGCACTCAAGCAGATTGCCAGAATGGGCCTGATGCCGTCCATCTGAGGATGTCGTTGCAGCACCTGCTGAAGAATCTGCATGGCCTCATCGATCTCACCACGGTAGAAGAGCACGCGTGCGCGAACCACTTTGACTACCGGATGCTCTGGTTCGAGCGCTGCGCCTTCGTCGAGCTCCCGTAATGCGTCTTCGTACTGTCGCTGATACATGAAGATGCGCGCGCGATTGTAACTGGCAAGCACGCGTTCTTCAGGGTTCAACCTGACCATCCGATCAAAACTACGCAACGCGATTTCGTAATCACCGTCGAGCCGCGCAACTACGCCGCGAACAAACTGCACGCCCGAATCATTCGGATACTCCTGCCGGAGCAAATCGATCTCTTCGCGCGCCTTCTGTTTGTGTCCGCCGGTGAGATAGATAAACACCATGTGCCGGCGCGCTTCGAGCAGCTTCGGATCCAGCGCCAGTGCTTTGCGAAAAGCGTTCTTCGCTTTATCGTGATCGCCCGTTTGGCCCAATCCCTTCAACACGCGATTCACATAAGCACTGCCGAGTGCTGAGTAAGCCAATGCAAACTGCGGATCGATCTCGATTGCACGGCGGAAGTGTTCGATCGATGAGTCGAGATGCTCGCGTTCGATCGTGTGATAGATGAACGTTGCGAGACAGTCGCGGCCGCGCAGGTACTCGTCGGAAGCAGCAGCGTCCACCGTCGAACCCTTAGCAAGTTGCACTTTCTCGTCGGGACTTAGTTCAAGACGCAACCCTTCGACGATGCGCTGCACGATCGTGTCCTGCACGCCAATGATGTCGCGCGCGTCCGCATCGATTCGTTCACTCCAAAGGATCTCGCTTGTGCGTACGTCGAGAAGTTGTGCTGTGACGCGCAAACGATCGCCGGCGCGAAGACAAGTCGCCGCTAGAATTGCGTCAACGTGCAGCTCGCGACCCGCTTCAGCCGGATCGACGGTTTTATTTTGATACTTCACGATCACCGACGAAGGCCGCACTACGAGCGAACGTACGCGCGCGAGTTCAGTGATCACTGCGTCCGCAAGCGAGAACTGATAAAAATCGATCTCGCGATCGTTGCCGACGTTCTTAAAAGGCAGTATGGCAACACTCTTTCGATCGCGATCACTCAAACTCGTCAACGGGCTCTCGTGCGGATCGCGCGATTGTGACGCCGACTTGCCGGAGCTTCCCGAGCCGCTCTCAGTGCTTTTCGCACCACTCAACCAGCGCAATGCGCGCGTGACGGGATTTCGCGGAGATAAGTGTTTTGGCGCAACCGGCGTGGTGCTTTCGTCCATGCCCGGCAACGAATCCGCGCCGAGTTCGCGAACCACCTCACGCAGATCTTCTGCGAAGTAAGAAATTCTCTGATAGCGGTCCCTCGGATCTTTCGCCAGCGCCTTGTCGAGGATCGTCTGCAAACGAGCCGGCACGCGTCCTGGTCTAACTTGCGAAATCGGCTTTGGCTCGTCGTTCAAAACTGCATGACGCACTTCAATGGCGGTTTGACCCTGGAACGGCCAGGTGCCGGCCAGCATTTCGTACAGCAGAACCCCCATGGAAAAAATGTCCGCGCGGGCATCGACACGGTCGCCGCGCGCTTGTTCCGGCGCTGCATACGTGGCAGTGCCGTAAGGAACACCCACGTCAGTTATCTCAGTGTGGTGAATGCCGGAGGTGCGAGCCGCGTCTTCGTCGAGAAGTTTCGCAAGGCCGAAGTCGAGGACCTTCACTTGTCCACTCGGCGTAACCATCACGTTACCGGCTTTGATGTCACGATGGATGATTCCACGCGAGTGTGCCGCAGCCAGCGCCTCAGCAGTTTGCAAAGCGATGGACAGAGCGCTCTCGAGCGACAGTGGACGGCCGTGGACCAACTGCCGCACATTACGACCCTCGATGTACTGCATCGCGATGAAGTGGACGCCGTTGATTTCATTAAGGTCGAAGATCGTGCAGATATTCGGATGATCCAGCGCAGAGGCGAGACGCGCTTCGCGTTCGAAACGTTTGAGATTCGCTTCTTTGGACGTGAGTTCGGCCGGAAGTACTTTGATAACGAGCGTCCGGCCGAGTTTGGAATCGATGGCCTTGTAGACCGTTCCCTGACCGCCCTCACCGAGCTTCTCGAGGATTTTGTAATTGCCCAGTGTCGAGCCAATCATCTCGAAATAAAATAGGTCCTATGGGAGTTATAGGACCTATTCTCGCAGACCAGATAGAATAGCGCCAACGCGTTACTCGCTCACGCCCATCTGCCACAGCATAAACGCATAGTCAAACGCTACTTCGCGCAAAGCGTCGTAACGTCCTGACGCGCCACCATGACCGGCGCCGAAGTTTACCTTCAACAGCAGCGGGTTGTTGTCAGTTTTCATCGCTCGCAGTTTTGCCACGAGTTTTGCGCCTTCCCAATAGGGCACCTGACTATCGTTGAGCGAGACTTTTACGAGCGTGGCCGGGTAGTTCTTCTTCGCGACGTTATCGTACGGCGAGTACTTCTTCATGTACTCGTACGCCGGTTTGTCGTTTGGATTGCCCCACTCGATGTACTCACTCGTTGTTAACGGAAGCGTTGCATCGAGCATCGTGTTGAGCACGTCGACAAACGGCACGTGCGACACGACTGCCTTAAACAGATCGGGCCGCATGTTGCTCACGGCGCCCATCAGCAAACCACCGGCGCTGCCACCTTCGATCACGAGTCGATCGCTCGAGGTGTACTTCATTTTGACAAGCGCATCAGCGGCAGCGATGAAGTCAGTGAACGTGTTTATCTTGTTCATCATCCTGCCGGCCTGACGCCATTCTTCACCGAGTTCACCTCCACCGCGAATGTGTGCGATGACGAAGATCACGCCGCGGTCCAGGAGGCTCAAACGACTCGACGAGAATGTCGGCGGGATTGAAATACCGTACGAACCATACGCGTAAAGCAGCAATGGCGCTGAACCGTCAAGCTTCACGCCCTTACGATAGACCATCGACATCGGGATCTTCGTTCCATCGGAGGCAGTCGCAAACACGCGCTCGGATTTGTAGTTCGTACGATCGAAACCGCCGGGTACTTCAGTTTGCTTCAACAACGTCGATTTGCCGGTGTTCATGTCGTAGTCAAATGTCGAATTCGGCGTGACGAGCGAGTTGTAACTGTACCGGACGACCGACGTGTTGAATTCACGGTTTGCCGATAGACCGGCCGAGTAGACGGGTTCGGGGAATTCGATGCGCTTGCGTTTGTTGTTTTTGAAGTCAACGATTTCCAGGTGTTGCAGGCCGTTTTCCCACTCAGACAAAACAGCATGGTCAGCGAACAGACTGATCGCGTCCAGCTTTACTGCGGGACGGTGTTCGATGAACTCTTTCCAGTTCTTTTCCGACGGGTCGCTGACGGGGGCCGTGACGATGCGGAAGTTCTTCGCGCCTTTGTTGGTGCGGATGTAGAAGAGATCGCCGCGATGATCAACGTCGTATTCGTGCTCCGGCTGTCTTGGCAGAATCACTTTCACCGAAGCATTCGGATCATTTGCAGGCAGGTAACGAACTTCGGTCGAAGTCTTGCTGTAGGCTTCAAGAAAGATGACGGCTTTATCGCGTGAACGACCGGTGCCGATATCAAACAACTCGTCTTTCTCGTCGTAAACCAGATCCGTTTTGTCGGTTCCGAGCACGTGCCGGAAAAACTTGTCGCTGCGCTTTGTGACCGCGTCTTCAGTGACATAGAAGAAAGTCTTGTTGTCACTGGCCCAGGCAAGATTGTTCACGCGTTCGACTCGTTCCGGGAACAACTGGCCATTGCGGAGATCTTTGACTTGAAGTGTGTACTGCCTGTAGCCCGTGTTGTCGGTACTGTAAGCCAGCAGATTACCGTCATCGCTCGGAACGAACAGTCCGACACTCATGAACTTCTGGCCCTTCGCGAGTTCATTCTGGTCCAAAACGATCTCTTCCGGGGCTTCGAGATTGCCTCGTTTGCGACAGAAAATCGGATACTGTTTACCTTCTTCAGTTCGCGTGTAATAGAAGTAATTGCCCCAGCGGTACGGCACGTTTGTGTCCGTCTGCTTGATGTGGCTGAGCATTTCTTTGTAGAGCTTTTCCTGGAGTGCTGCGGTGGGCTTCATCACCGTTTCCGTGTAAGCGTCCTCGGCCTTGAGGTGCGCGAGCACCGCGGGATTGGTCTTTTCACGGAGCCAGAAATAGTCATCAACAAGTGTATCGCCGTGAATGGTTGTGGTTTTCGACTTCTTCTCTGCCATGGGTGGTTGGTTCGGCGCAGTTGCTCCATTTGATTGTGCTTTCACTGCGCCGTTGATTGAAAGCATGGAAGATACGAACAACACTGCTGTCAAAAGGTGAATGGATTTATTACTCATGGGCCACCTTCCTCATCGAGACTGAGTGTGGGAGGGAGACAGGTTTTGTAATTTCGGACGCCGGCGCCCGGCCGGCTTAATCATGAACAGTTCAACCGCGTGGCGGGTTTCCCCAGCCGGAACCGATGTGTTTACCGTCTTTCACCATGCACGGGACCGTCGGATCACCGTCCGAGTAAGAGAGCATCTCAGCGCGACGTGACTTGTCGTTCTGCGCGTCGTATTCCAAAAACGGGATGCCTTTCTGACTGTAGTGTTCGCGCGCTTGCTGGCAATACGGACATCCCGGCTTGGTATAAATCACTAAGGCCAAATCGTTTACCCCCGACGTTTTAGTTACAAATTTTGCAGAAGCCGATTATACTGCCGCTGCCTATGAGTGAAC
>DASZDV010000407.1:0-6968 GCA_035941575.1 Pyrinomonadaceae bacterium | reverse complement strand
CAGACGACGGAACAAGTTGTCGCGCGGGTCTACGAATTGATCAAACAACAGGATTTGAAGCCTGGTGACCGTTTGCCTCCTGAGCGGGAACTGTCAAAACAACTGGGGATTAGCAGGCCGTCGTTGCGCGCAGCCTTGAGTTCGTTGATTTCGATGGGCGTGCTTCAGTCGCGGCAGGGTTCCGGCACATTTCTCGTTGACGGGCCGCCGGCGCTCGACAGCGAACCGTTACGACTGCTCGCGCAGCTCCATGGTTTCAGTTTCGATCACATGTTTGAGACGAGATCGATCCTCGAGGTGGGTGCGGCCGGTTTAGCGGCGGAACGTGCAAGCGGCGATCAGCTTGCTTCCATGTCCGAAGAGATTGCCGACATGTTTGCCTCGCTAAACGATCCGCAGCAGTTCCTGGTGCACGACGTTGCATTTCATCGGGCCGTTGCGTCGGCGTCCGGCAATCCAACTCTGGCAACGTTAGTGGAGATGGTCTCCACGGTTTTGTACGAGCGGCGGCGCGACACGATCGCGCGTGCTCATGATTTCAACGAGGCGGTGGAGTGGCACCGCCGCATCTATCGCGCGATTCGCGCACGCAAACCGGAAGAAGCGCGTGAATCAATGCGCGAGCACATCATGCGAGCGCAGCGAGCGTTTGCGCTGGAAGAGCAGCAACACGCCAATCGCGAGCAGCGCGAGCAAAAGGTATAGCCCTCAATTTGTTTAAGTAAATTGTCTCAACTAGGGACAATTGTAGCGCCCAAAGTCTTCGCCAACTTTAAGGAGGAGTCCCCATGCTTACCTTTTCCCGTCTCCAGTCCCTGGCCCTGCCGATCCTGATCGCGCTCGTCATGTGTAGCGCAGCCCTGGCGCAGACGATCACCGGCTCCATCTCAGGTGTTGTGACCGATGCCAATGGTGGAGTAATCGTCGGCGCAACCGTCACGCTGATGAGTGACAAGACGGGTCAAACACGAAGCGCCACCAGCAACAGCGAGGGGCGCTTTAATTTTGCCGCCTTGCAGCCAGGATCCTATTCACTGAAGATCGAGCAGCAAGGGTTCCAAACTTACGAGCAGCGCGGCATCAACCTCAGCCCAAACGAGAACCTCGCGCTCGGCGATCTCAAGCTTCAGGCTGGACAGGTGAGTGAGACCGTAAGCGTCATGAGCGAAGGCACGATCGTTGAACGGGAAAGCAGCGACTTGACCGCTCGACTGACTGCCGATCAGATCAACTTGATCTCGACCAAAGGGCGCGACGTTACTTCGCTGCTCCGGCTTCTCCCCGGCACGTCAAACAACGACGATATCGAAGGCGCGGGCGACGGGTTCGGGACGGATCTTCCGAACATCTCAGGACAGCGCGGGCGTTCCACAGTTCCGACGATCGATGGTCTGTTTGCCGGTGAGCCGAGTGGTTCAAACAAACTGAGCATGACGATCAACCAGGACGCCGTTGCGGAAGTTCAGGTGCTGCGCAACAACTACGGCGCCGAATACGGCAACAACGGCGGCGCAATCATCAACATCGTTTCCAAAGGTGGCGGCAAAGACTACTCAGGCAGCCTCTATTACTTCCTACGCAACGAGTCACTAAACGGCAGTCCATTCTTCAACAACAAAGCGGGCCTGAAGCGGCCGCTCTATCGTCACTTGTATCCGGGCGGCAACGTCGGGGGGCCGTTGCCGCTGCCGCGGTTCGGCGAAGGCGGAAACTTCTGGCTGAAAGACAGAGCGTTCTTCTTTTTCGCTTACGAGAAGCCACACCAGATCACACCAAACGATCCACGCTTTGTGACCGTTCCCACAGCGCTCGAACGTGCTGGCGACTTCTCGAAATCGTTCGGCAGCAATGGCGGGCAGGTGTTCATTCGCGATCCGCTGAACCCCGGCACTGGTTGCAGCGCAAGCGACACAAGCGGCTGCTTCAGAGACCCAACTCGCGCTACGGCGTCGAATCCGCTTGGCTTGAACATCATTCCGCAGGCGCGCTTCAACGCCAGTGGTGCAGCACTGCTCAACTTCTTCCCGTCGGCGAACACGTTTGGCGGCACCGGCGGCAGCGCTTTCAACTATGTGTTCCAGAGTCCGACTGACGTTCCGAAGCGCAGCGCGGTTCTCCGGTTCGACATCAGACCTAGCAACGCCGACACGATCTACTGGAAGTATCAGTGGTGGACCTCCGACAATCTTGGCACCGGCACTTCGGGTTGGCCCGGCAACGACAACAATCGTTGGGGCATCAACTCACACTACCTCTACAAAGACGATGGGTGGTCAGCGAACTGGGTGCGCGTTTTCAGCGCGAGCCTCGTCAACGAATTCAACTTCGGCATGCGTCACGACTCGGAAGGCTTCATTCCGGGAGATGGAGAAATCGAACGATTGCAACGCAGTGCGTTGAACTACACGGCGCCGCAGTTGTTCCCACAAAACAATCGCCTCGGCACCATTCCGCGCGCAACGAACTGGGGCGGCGTCCGTGGTCCATCAAACGGCGTTGCGAACATCAACTGGCTCGACCGTTGGGGCGAAGTTGGCAACGACTACGTTCAACCATCGTTCGCCGACAATCTTTCCATCACGCACGGCGACCACAGTCTGAAGTTTGGTGTTTACTACGAGCGACTGAAGAATGGTGAAGCACCGGGAGGTCAATGGTCCGGCGTGTTCAACTTCCGGAACGACGACAGCGCCTACACCAACCAGCTCGGCAACACTGGTTTCGCTTATGCAAACGCACTGATCGGCAATTTCAGAAACTATCAGGAATCGACTGCTCGTCCATTCACAAACCTGCGGCTCACGCAGGTTCAGTGGTACGCGGCAGATCAGTGGAAGCTCAACAGACGTTTGACGATCAATTACGGTGTTCGGTTCGGCTACCATTCACCTTTCGAGCAGATCGACGGACAGGGTTCGAACTTCGATCCCAGTCTTTACGATCCATCCAAGGTCGTAGCGCTTTACGTACCGGCTTGCTCTGTTGCGACCAGACCTTGTCCGACAAACAACCGTCTGGCCCGCAATCCGATCACGGGCCAGACATTTGCCCTGACGGGAGCGAACGCCGGTCTCGTTGGCGCGATCGTGCCCGGCAGCGGCAATCCGAATAACGGTCTTGCGCTCGGAACCGATCCCAACACGCCTCGCGGTTATCGAACCACTCGCCCAATCGACGTCGAACCGCGCTTCGGTTTTGCGTGGGACTTTTGGGGTGACGGTCGCACTGTGCTGCGTTTCCACGGTGGTATGTATCACGCAGCGCGCGTCGGCGGTGGCACGACCGGCGGCAACCTCGTGAACAATCCACCGGCGAATCGCACCTTCAGCATCGATTTTGGCAACATCAATCAACTGCAAAATCTGACCGGCACTGCGATTACGCGGCCTTCGACCGTTAACGCTGTCGAAGTCGATTCTCATACGCCGACGATCTACAACTTCACGCTCGGCGTGCAACGAGAGATCGGGTTCAAGACCGTTTTAGAAATCAGCTATGTCGGATCGTTTGCTCGTCACCTGGGCCAACGCATCAACATCAACGACATTCCCGACGGTGCGAAGCTGCCCGGCGCGAACATCAATCCGATCTGGGGCCAACGAGAGTCGGATGAATTCCTGCGGCCTTACCGCGGCTACGGCGATATCAACATGGTCACCTGGGGCGGCACTTCAAACTACAACTCGTTGCAGGTGCAGGCGAATCGTCGTTACACCAAGGGATTCCAGGCTGGATTGGCTTACACGTATTCGAAGTCGTTCGACTATGCGAACGACGATTCTTCCGATGTGAACTTTGGACGCCCGTACAAGCAGTTTAACTACGCGCCGTCGGATTTCGACCAGACACACATTCTTACGGTCAACTACATCTACGACGTTCCGTCGTTGAGTCGAAAATTCGGAAACAACGCTTTCGTAGCAGCGGTCTTCGATCACTGGCAGATCTCCGGCACCACTTCATACGCCAGTGGCAAGCCGAAGAACGTGAGCGCTACCTACTCCAACACCGCGGTGACGGTTTCACTTGGACAACCGTGTCCGGTCGGCTCCAACCTGACTTCGACCAACGCCGGCAACGGAACGCAGGTTTGCACTCCCATCTCAGACTTCACCGGCGGCGGAATCAATGCGCGTCCGTTCATCGTGTGCGATCCGATGAAAGGCGACTTTGGGTTTGATTCAACCGGCACGCCACGCGCTTTCAACACGGCGTGTTTCGCCAAGCCGTGGGCGCTAGGTCAGATCGGCAACATGCCACGCAACAACGTCCGCATGCCGTCGATCTTCAATAACGATCTTGCGTTCTTCAAAAACATCCCATTCAACGAGAAGCGTTCACTCCAGCTTCGGTGGGAGATCTACAACATCTTCAACCACGCCAACTTCCGTGACATCGATGTGTCACCCGCGTGGGGATTGGTAGTAAACAACCCGAGCACCGCGAATCCGAAAGCGGCGTGCTCGTTGACCAATGTCTGCACGACCGAATTCCAGCAAACGAATGCCCGTTTCGGAGCAGTCATTGCCGCGCGCACGCCGCGCGTGATGCAGGCTTCGATTAGATTTACTTTCTGATTTTGAATTTGGAGGGCCGCGTCATGTTTTCACTAAAACGCACAGCCGCATTGTTGGTCCTGATCGTTGCTGCTTCATCAATCGCGTTTGGACAAGCGAACGCAAAGGTGAGCGGTACGGTTACTGATCCTAATGGCGCGGCCGTCCCCGGAGCAGTAGTAAAACTCATCAACCAGGCAACGAAGATCGAGGTCGATACCACGACCAATGAAGATGGTTACTTCAACTTCGTGAACGTGAACCCGGCAATGTACACGCTGCGAGTTGAAGTGACGGGATTCAAAGGCGTGCAAAGCGCGCCGTTCGACGTGGGCGTCAGCGAAGCAGTGACCCAGAATGTTTCGCTGACGGTCGGCGCGGTTTCTGAGACAGTCGAGATCATGGCGGGCGCGGAACTCATTCAGCAGGCGTCATCGGATCTCGGCACTGTCATCACCGAGAAGGTGGTCCAGGATCTGCCGCTGAACGGCAGAAACTTCACGCAGCTTCTGACGCTGACGCCTGGTGTCACGCCGGTCTCAACTTCTCAGAATAGAAATGTCGGTGGCGTCGAAGGAAACGTGGGCATTCCTGGTTCGGGTTTTGCAGATCCGTCGTTTCACGGGCAGGAGAATCGTTCGAAGCTCTACTTTTTCGACGGCATCATCAACACGAATGTGCGAGGACCGACGTACATTGTCATTCCGAACATCGATCTGGTGCAGGAATTCAAAGTCGTGGGCCATGACTCGCGAGCCGACTACGGCGGCGCTGCCGGCGGCGTTGTGAACATGGTTTCAAAGTCCGGTGGTAATCGTTTTCATGGTTCTGCGTTTGAGTATGTGCGCAACGACGCCTTCGACGCGCGGAATCCGTTCGATGTTTGCACGACTGCGAGATGTAAACCCGGACAAGGCGTTCCAGACGAACCGCTGCCGTTCCGGCAAAACCAGTTTGGGGCAACTATTACTGGTCCAATATTCAAAAACCGCACGTTCTTTTCCGTCGGTTATGACGGTTGGCGTTACACCCAACCAACGCTCGCGTTGGCATACGTGCCAACGGCCGCTGAGATCAACGGCGACTTCACCAACACACCTTTCCGGCGCAAGATTTACAATCCCTATTCGACCCGCCAAGTCGGCAGTAACTTTGTTCGCGACGAATTTCGCTGTGACGCCCTTGGCAATCCACTGCCTGTGAACGCGCAAAAGCAACAGGACCAGACGATTGGGTCAGTCTGTTTCAAGATTCCGCAGGCTCTAATCTTCGGACCGATGCAGAATTTTTTCCGCACGTATTCTCCGACGCCGAATCTCACGGGCGATCAGACAAACAACTTCGGGCAGATCCGTCCGTCAACAAACAACTCCAACAGCTTCCAGGTTCGAATCGATCATCGCTTCAGCGATAACGACAGTATTTTCTTCCGCTACACGCAACAGAACGTCACAGTGTTCAATCCAATCGGGACCGAAGGGTCAACCGCCGGCAGCGGCAAGGGTAGAAACTACGGCGGCGCGTGGACACACACATTCAGCCCGAATCTCATTTTCGATATTCGCGCCGGCTATGCAGGCCGGCCGGGTGTGGATTCAAGCCAACAGAACCAACACGCGGCGGGTGTTGATCCACTCAAGCAGTTTGGTTTCCTCGACGTGGATAAATACAGCGGCTTGTTAGTAGCTTTGCAAAACTGGACCGCCGGCGGAAATAACAACTTCGGTGTTCGTGGCGAAGCGTTGCGCGAGAATCCAAACTGGAACGTCTCGCCAAGCGTGACGTGGCTCAAGGGAAATCACAGCATCAAGACCGGTGGCTGGTACATCGAAGCGAAGCGCGTCCAGCTCAACACATTTCAAACGTACTCCTTCAACGACGAGCAGACGCGCTTGCCAACCGCAGCGGCGGGAACAACTGGCTTATCGTTCGCATCAGCGCTGTTGGGCTTTCCAAGCACTTTCAGCGCGCAGTTGCCCGTGCTGCATGGCGGTCCCGTGCAATTCAAGTATGCGTCATGGGCCGCGTTTATCCAGGACGAATGGCGTGTGCGACGAAACTTTTCTTTGACGCTCGGACTGCGTTACGACTACCTGACGCAGCCGAAGACCACAGACGGGCGACTGTGGAACTCACTCGACCTTGAAAATCAGAAGTGGATCATCGGAGCTACCGAGATGCCGCCGTTCTGTAGCGCGGCACAGTCTGCGCCGTGCATTCCTGACGCGTTCAAGAATGATCCGCACTTCGCTAACGTGGTCGTGGCCGGCACGAAGTTTTTCGCGCCACCGCCGATCAAGGACAACTGGGGACCACGAGTTGGCATTGCCTGGACGTTGAATCCGAAAACTGTTTCGCGAGCCGGCTATGGCCTGTACTGGGATCCGTTACCTGCCCGCAGTCAATACGCGC
>DASZDV010000406.1:0-2781 GCA_035941575.1 Pyrinomonadaceae bacterium | reverse complement strand
CGTGTCGATGCTGGCTACTACGCTGTTTCTCGGCGGCTGGAATGTGCCTTTTGCGGAAGACATCTTCGGACGTGGCACATTCCTGTTCGGACTCGTCAGCGCGATCGGTTTTCTGTTGAAGGTGATCTTCTTCCTCTTTGTCTACATCTGGCTGCGCGGCACGCTGCCGCGTTTTCGTTTTGATCAATTGATGAACTTTGGTTGGAAGATCCTCCTGCCGTTTGCGCTGCTGAGCATCTTCCTGACTTCGACGTTGCTTTTCCTGTTTCCGAACTTGTTTTAGCTGATGCTGGTGCTGCTGTTCATACTTTTTGGAGCGATGGCGATCGGCTCCGCGCTGGGCGTCGTGGCCCAACGTAATCCGCTCTACAGCGCAATCTCGCTGATCGGCGTGTTTATCTCGCTGGCGTGTTTGTACGTGATGCTGGCGGCGCCGTTTATCGCGGCGGTCCAGGTCATCGTTTATGCAGGCGCGATCATGGTGCTCGTTGTCTTTGTGATCATGCTCTTGAACGTGGAAGAGGAAGAGCGACGGCGTCCGCGGCTTCGTTTTCTCGTGCCCGCGGCAGTTGCGTTGGCCGGCGTGCTAATCGCGGAGGTGGCGTTCATTCTGGTTTCAGTGCAACAAGTGCCCGTTGCTGCGGGTTCGAGCGTGTCAGATGTCGGACTCACGCAATCGATTGGAGCAGCATTGTTCACGAAATACCTGCTGCCGTTTGAAATCACTTCGATTCTGTTGTTGATGGCGATTGTCGGCGCGATGACGCTGGCGCGTCGTGGTGGACTGATCCGGTCAAGCGAACAGGCAAAACGAGAATAAGACGATGGAACCACAACTCTCCTGGTATCTCGCGCTTTCCGCTGTGCTTTTTACGATCGGCATGGCGGGCGTGATCATCAAGCGAAACGTTATCGCGATGTTCATGTGCATCGAGTTGATGCTCAACGCAGTGAATCTAACGTTCGTCGCGTTCGCCAGTTTCTTTCAGGACGTTACGGGCCAGCTTTTCGTGTTTATTGTGATGACGGTCGCGGCCGCCGAGGCGGCGGTGGGTTTGGGAATCATCATCACGATCTTTCGCAATCGCGAATCACTGGATGTCGATGAGGCGAGTATTTTGAAGTTGTAGGCCGCGGATAACACAGATTCACAGGATGGAGACAAACCTCCTCAGTATCATCATCTTTGCTCCGCTGGCCGGCGCTGCAATCAACTGGTTTCTCGGCCGGCGCGTGCGCGATGAGCGGTTCATCGGCGCGGTCGCGTGCGGCTCTGTGGCCGTTTCGACGATCGTCGCGTTCTATCTCGCGTTCAACTCTCACGGCGCGTTACGAACAGAAGAGCCGTTGCTCGATCACATCTGGACGTGGCTGCAAGTCGGCACTTTTCGTGCTGACTTCGCGCTCGCAATGGACCGGCTCAGCGGCACCTATGCTCTATTCGTCACCTTCGTCGGTTTTCTCATTCACGTTTTCGCCGTCGGTTACATGCATGGCGAGTCAGGTTTCTATCGCTTCTTCGCGTTTCTGAATTTGTTCATGTTCGCGATGCTGACGCTCGTGCTGGCCGACAACTTCGTCCTGATGTTTGTTGGTTGGGAAGGCGTGGGTCTCTGTTCGTACCTGCTGATTGGTTACTACTTCTTACGAAAAGAAGCGGGCGACGCTGCGAAGAAGGCTTTCATCACGAATCGTGTCGGCGACTGGGGTTTTGTCCTCGGCATCATGCTGACGTTCTTCGTTACCGGTTCGGTCAGCTTCTTTGCTAATCCAGCGGCCGGCGAGGCAGCGCAGACCGCACTTTCCTACTTTAAGTCTCAACCGGTTGAAGCTTTCACGTGGAGCGCGATTTTCGCCGGCGGCGCGACCTCGATCGCGGTGCTGTTGTTTATTGGCGCGGCCGGTAAGAGTGCGCAGATTCCGCTGTACGTGTGGCTGCCGGATGCGATGGCTGGTCCAACACCTGTTTCGGCCCTGATTCACGCCGCGACGATGGTCACTGCCGGCGTTTACATGATCGTGCGCTGCTCGGAGATCTTTGTACACGCGCCTACGGCGATGTTCATCGTCGCCATCATCGGCGCGGCTACGGCGATCTTTGCCGCAACAATCGGACTCGCGCAGAACGACATCAAGAAAGTACTGGCCTACTCGACAATTTCGCAGCTCGGTTACATGTTTCTCGCGTGCGGTGTCGGCGCGTTCATTGCAGCGATCTTCCACGTGATCACGCACGCGTTTTTCAAAGCGCTGTTGTTCCTCGGCTCGGGTTCAGTAATTCACGGCATGCATCACGAGCAGGATATGCGTCGCATGGGTGGGCTCCGGAAGTACATGCCCATCACGTTCGCGACGATGCTCACGGGCTGGCTGGCGATATCGGGTGTGCCGATCTTCGCCGGCTTCTTCTCGAAGGACGAGATCCTGTGGAAGACGTGGAGCGCCGCGGGGATTGGTTCTTTCAGTAAGGTGCTTTGGGCCATCGGCGCGATCACGGCGTTTCTAACGGCGGTCTACATGACGCGCATGATGGTGATGACGTTCTGGGGTAAGGAACGGTTTCGCAACGTACATCCAGTTCACCAGGAGCACGAAGAGAAGGACGACCATCATGGGCCGATTAAGCCGCACGAGTCGCCGTGGCTGATGACGTTGCCGTTGATCGTGTTGGCGATCCTTTCTACAGTCGGTGGTTTTATCGGTGTGCCTTATGCGTTTGTAAATCGAGATATCAATGTTATCGAACACACGTTGGAACCTGTAATTGCGCATCTTCCAGTA
>DASZDV010000405.1:0-6281 GCA_035941575.1 Pyrinomonadaceae bacterium | reverse complement strand
GCCTCTTTCGCAGGCTCCTGAAACGTCGAACGGTCGATAATCGTTTGCGGATCGAAGATCGTCAGGTCCGCAACAGCACCGACACGGATCCGGCCCCTGTTTTTCATAGACGGCACTCGTCGTTCGAGTCGCTGCGCGGGCATCAACGTCATCTTCGTTAACGCGTCCATCAAACTCAACGCGCGATCTTCTCGCACGTATTTTCCCAGCACGCGAGAGTAAGTGCCGGCAGTTCGCGGATGGCCCTTGCCGTTGTCGAGAATCCCGTCGCTCGCAATCATCGTCAGCGGGTTCTGCAACGCTCCCAACACGATCTCTTCAGTCATCGAAAACACAGCGACCATGCCGCCCGTCTTGCGATACTTCTCGAAGGTTTCTTTCGTGAGCCGCTCACCTGTCGCGGCCCATTGCAGGTCCTTGTAATCGATTCCGAAAACTTCCTGCCAACCTTCGTTGAAGATGGCCGACTTGATGTCGGTCATGCCGGCGATATACGGATAACACTCCGTCGTGACGTCGAGGTTTCTCGATCGGGCTTCGCTGATCATTTGCAATAACCTGGGCGTTGCTGGTCCGCCTGTGCTGTGAACGTGGACCACGTGCAAAGGCGCGCCGGTGATCGCGGCTGCGGAAATGACCTCTTCAAGCGCTTGAACGCTGCTCGCCGGTTCTTTAACGCCCGCATTGCGCATGTGCACGTGACACGTCGCGCCGTAACGCGCGGCCACGCGAAACATCTCCAGGATCTCCCAGTGCGACGCCTGTGGTGTGTACTGAATCCCAAAGCCGACTGCGATTGCGCCGCGCTTTAGTCCTTCCTCAATACGCCGTTTCATCTCGGTGATTTCGGCGTCGGTCGCGGCCCTCCGCGCGGCTTCGCCAGTCGGTAGAAACGTCACCGGTTCTTTCATCGCCGCCATGCGCGCAGCAAGATGTCCCGCGCTTACGCCATAGTTGATTAGTGACTTTCCTTCACGTTCAGCGTACCAGCGATCGACGTCGCCAGTACCGACTTCCAACTCCAACGCTGAGGTCACACCGTCGAGCGCTTTGAAACGAAAGTTTTCTTCGTTCTGGCCGTGTTGATGCAGATCGATGAAGCCCGGTGAGACGACGAGGCCACGCGCATCGATTACCTGACGTCCGTTCAGGCGAGCGCGTGAGATCGATCTGATTTTGCCGTTCGAGATGCCGAGGTTTCGTACTCTGTCAGTCTTCGATTCGGGATCGATGACGCGGCCATTGAGGATTACGAGATCGTAGACTTCGGCGGACGCGGTGACACAAAGAAGCACAAGAACAACAAGAGGCACAAGAGCAACAAAAGGTACAAAAGATGCGAGACGGCCGCTAATTCCCTTGTGCTTCTTGTGCCTCTTTGTGGCCAGGTCAGTGCACCTTTCCTCGTCCAGCAATTTTCCAGATCGTTTCGACCTGTTCGCCTCTGACGCCGTAGATCTGATCGTGCAGGTTAACAGTGCTGCAAACGTGATTGGGGATAACCATGAGGGGCTCACCGACGACATATCTTCGAGCGGATTGGGACACATTTATGTGGCCGTGTTCTTCAGACAGCCGTTCGATTTCGGCGGCGGGATCTTCGCGGATCAGACCGAAGCCGCGGCCGTGTTCCGCCTGGTAACGATCCGACGAAAACGTCTTCGAGCCGCCGTCGATTACTGCGTGGCCGCTGACGCTCGTGCTCACCACGGTGACGATCACCGACAACGCACACTCGTCGAGATCGGCTGCGGAAACGCCGACTGTATTACGATCGTTGAAGATGTAAGTGCCCGGGCGAACTTCGTTCACTCCGTGAAAACGATCGCTTTCGTAACGGCTCGGCGTTGAGCCGCCGCTTATGGTCTTCACTGGCAGTCCGGCACGCTCAAAAGCGTCGATGCAACGGTCCAACTGTTCGTTCACTTGCCTTCGTAATTCCGCTCGCTCATCCGGTTCGACTCCAAAATGACCCGGGAAAAACATCAGGCCCTTAAAGTTCAAGCCCGCCAGCGAGGAGATTGTTTGGGCCAACGTCAGTGCCTCTGTTTCGTTGGCGAGGCCACAACGCGCGAAGCCGACGTCGAGCTCTACGAGCACATCGACGTTGGTTCCGCGTTCAGAGACTGCGTTTGAGATTCCGCGCGCTGCTTCTGGTGAGTCGAGTGAGACCGTGATTTTGGCGCGTTCCGTGAGATCGGCGAGGCGTTGAGTCTTTATTGGGCCAACAATCGGATAGGCAATTAACAGGTCAGTGAGGCCGGCGTCGATCATGACCTCGGCCTCGTCCAGTTTTGCGACAGTTATGCCGGTTGCGCCGCTGGCGATCTGTTTGTGAGCGAGTTCGGGGATTTTGTGAGTTTTTGTGTGCGGACGAAGACGCAGGTTGTGATGCCGGCAGTAATCGGCCATCCGCGCGAGGTTTCGTTCCATAACGTCGAGATCGACGACGAGTGCCGGCGTGTCCAGTTCGGTTATCCGCATTCTGTCGGCCTTTCAGGCCTCGCGTCTCTATTTGTACGATCCCAGGGGCAGCGCGCTTCGCGCTCGCCCCTGGCTACCTTCTGTCCGCGCCTTCGGCGCTCTACGCTGCTCTGGTTCTCCGCGCCTTCGGCGCTCTTAGCTTTAGGGAACGATCGTAAACGGCGCGTCCTGCTTCACGAGTTTGCGCGTGGTCATGTCTTTGATCTCGATCGCCGCAGTGTAGTTCCCAGGCGCCAGACCCGCCAGGCGAATGTATTCCGCAAACGTCAAATGCGGCACCGGCTGACTCTGAACATCACTCAACACGTAATCAAACGGTTTCGTCGCGGGCTGGCCATCCTTCATCAATCTCACCGTCACGCGCACCAGCGGCTTCCCCATGTCAGGACTATTCGCGGCGTTGTAAACAGACAGAAACATGATCAAGTTGTCTGTCGCGCGAAACTGCCGTCCCGGCGACGGCCGTATCTGAGTCCTTCCAACTGCAAGCACATCGACCGGTTCGTCAGACACGAGCAATGGCATTCGCGCCTGCTCGACAAAACGGCTGAGCACAACAGGCGTGGACGCAAACTCCGCACTCGGCTCCGAAACGACAAACTGTTCCCGCTTCGCAGCAGTCTTTCCCGACTGCCGATCCCTGACAATCAAGTCGAGAGTGTACTCGCCCGGCGCCAGCACCATGTCTTGACGATAGAAAATGTTGTTGTTGACGATCGACTGGTAGTCGCTATCGCTGAGGTTTACGTCGAAGTTGCCACCAAGCCGCGATAGAACCTTGTCAGACGACTTGAGCACTCCGAGAACATCCAACTGCATCAAGTACTTATCGGCCTTACGCTCAAACTTAACCGCGGACGGCGGCAACTCGATCGACAACGGCACTGTGTACAAACCTTCACGCGCCCTGAACTGGCTCAACGCAACAAACACCGGCAACTCAGGATTCGCTTGGGCCGCAGTAAACCCACTCAACAATTTCTTATCGGCGGGCGAAAGAAGAACGATCTCTTCCGGCGGAATAGCGTAATACCCGGACCGCGAAATGATCTGCGCGTCGGGTCGGCGCACTTCGATCTTTATCTTGCGAAACGTGCCGTCGAAATTCTGATTTGTGCTGCGATAGGCGAGTGTGTAACGCGCGTGTATCTCTTCGTTGATGCGCTCGAGTCCCTGGCCGATGTCGTTGTTGCCTTTCAGAAATCTTCCGCCAGTGTCACCCGAGATGCGGTACAGAATGTCGTACTCGCGGCTTTGTCCTTCCTGTCTCACGTTATCAAAAACAGTTTCTCCGCCAACTGCACGAATACGTTGTTCCTGATTGGTGATGCCGGAAACACCCGCGAGCGGCGACGACGGCACTAGCGAACCGGAAGATGGAGCGTTCCCACGCAGTCCCGCCGAATCGATGATGTAGACCGCAACGTTTGCACGGTTCGCCATGTCGATCGTGCTTTGCACTTGCCAATCAAGCACGGCCGGCGTGACGAAACCCTGCGAGAAAAGCACGAGCGTTTTTTTACCTGGTATCGGTCTTAGTCCTTCGCAGATTGCGGCCAACGCCGCGAGTATTGGACGCGACTGTTGCAGGCCCAACGCAGTGCGCAGCTTAATGAATTGCTTCAACACGGCCTGCGCGATCATTATCTTCGCGGCTTCTGAACCGGCCGCAGGCGAAGTGATCGCGCCGGCAGGCGCCGGCCCGGCGTTAATCAACTGTTCCTGACGCGCGCTGATGTTTCCAGCGAGGTCTTTCTGTTCGAAAGACTTGGAAAAGGAATTGACGTTGTTGTTCTCGAGTGCGGCGATCAGCTTCGACTTGTCTTGCGTAAACGGTTGCAGCATCTGCAAACCGTTGGTCACTAACAACAGCGCGACGACGTCGTTGTCAGTGATCTGTTCGCGAATGTACTTTATGGTGCCCTCACGTACCTGTTTCAGGTTTGTGATGTCCGTGGTTTGGGAGTCGAGCACCAGCGCAACGTAATTGCGAGGCGCGGATGATGGTGGTGTAGCGACGTCTGACGGAGTTGCGGCCGAAGTGGTTTTCGTTTCCGTACGTGAAAGCGGCGCATCGAAGAACTCAATCTTTTGCGCTACTCCATTCTCCACGACCGTGAAATCTTCAGCTTTGAGGTCGGCGACGTATTTCCCTTTCTTGTCTTTTACGATCACGTCGATGTTGACGAGATTCGACTTCACTCGCACTACGTCTTCTTCGGTCTGCTGAGCAACCGCAACAGGTCCGAGCATGATCGTGAGCAGAAGAACCACAACGTACTTCATCTTCTTACCCTCTGCCGACGCCGAGTGCGTCAGCGACGCGATTGATGTAGTTAAACCAGGAAGCGATCAAAGTAATCTGGAGAATTCCTTTGTCGTCGAAACCCGCCGCTCGTAAACCATCGTGATCAGCGGGTGAGATTCGCGTGGCGTCACGCGTGATCTGGACGACGTAGTCGAGCATGGTTCGCTCCTGCTCCGTGATCGGAGCGGAGCGATAGTCCTCTTCCAGTGCCGCAACCAGATCCTGGTCCAGTGTGACTCGACGCAGAAACTCTGCGTGCGATTCGATTCAATAATGGCACCGGTTCGCTACCGAGACGACCGTAGTGATCATCTCGTGTTGTCGCCGAGTCAAAGGTAAATCAGGCGACATCAACGAGCCGAACGTCGCAAACGCATGAAAGAGCGCCTGCGGGATCAAACTATGTGACGCGACGATACCCGCTGTTTCGCCGTCGGCTGTCGGATGCACCGGCGTAGCGTATTCAATCGGATAAAGCTCGCGTTGCGATTCGACTGCCTTGCGCACCGCTTCGTCTTCGGTGACCGCAACAGTCTTAATCCACGTCATAACTTGTGCTTCCCTCCTCGACCTTTCTTAGTAACCGCTTGTTACGAAACAGAAACAGGTAGACCGGCAAACCCAGGGAGACTACGGCAACACCGAGAAACGCCTGCTTCGGATTGTTGCCGCCCAACAAAACCAGCAACAAGACGATCGACGCGAGAAAAATGATCGGCGTCACCGGATACAGCGGAGTCAAGTATCCAATGTCTTCAGAATTACGGCGACGTAGTTTAAAGAGAGCAATGATTGTAAGAGCGATGAACACTATAACAACAAACACGAAATAGGAAACGATCTCGTTGAACGTTCCCGCGAGGACGAGCACCGACGCAAGCGACGCTTGCAACGCGATCGCGAAGGCGGGTGTTTCGAAACGCGGATGAATCGCGGCGACTGCGGGAATGAACAAGCCGTCGCGCGCCATCGCAAAGTAGACGCGTGGAGCTGACATGATTACTGCCGCCAAACTCCCCAACACCGCAACTACAACAATCATTGAAAACACCAGTCCACCTGCGCGGCCGAACAACACCTCGCCTGCTTGCGCCGCGAACGTCTCACCGTTTGTGACCTGTTGCAGTGGAACGAGGTAAACGAACGCGAAGCTCGTAAGCACGTAAACAATCGTTATGACTATTACGCCAAGCGTCAGCGCTTTTGGCAGAGTGCGTGCGGGATCTTTTACTTCGCCGGCTAGTTTGCCGAGGTCCCACCAACCGGCGAACGAAAAGAAAGCGCCGACGAGGCCGCCTGCGATCGCTCCGATCAGCGGCGGTGAACCAGGATGTCGCGCGACGAACGGTGTGAAGTTGGACCAGTCGCCGAGTTGAAACGCGAGGCCCCAGAGAATGACGAAAGCGAGTAGGCCGAGTTTTAAAAACATTAATGCGCGAACGAACCAGGCGCCGAGACGAACACCGCGGATGTTGATGAGCGCCATGGC
>DASZDV010000404.1:0-4284 GCA_035941575.1 Pyrinomonadaceae bacterium | reverse complement strand
GGTGAAAGCAAGTCGATCACCATGGACGGCCAACTCCGCCAGGCCGAGCCGCGCCTGATCTTCCAATGGCGACTGTCCTTGGTTATCAAACGCCTCAAGGAAGATGTCGTCGATCAAATCGTGCATCGCCTTGCCGCCACCACCGTGTGCGAGCGTGATATTCGGAACCTTCACCTTGCCGCGGTGACGCGGCTTCCCGTTTTTCGCTGCTACTTCTACAACGCTACTCATGCCATCTCCTCGACCATTGCCCTGGTGTCATGGATCTTCTCGATATCGCCGTACTGGTAATACGCAGCGCAAGCGCCTTCTGATGAAACCATCAGCGCGCCGAGTGGAGTCTCCGGAGTGCAATCTTTACCGAAGACTTTGCAGTCCCACGGCTTGATTACACCTTTCAGTACTTCACCGCACTGGCACGATTTGGGATCCGCGATCTTGAGCGCCGGAACTGAGAACCTGCGCTCTGCGTCAAACTCCGCGTATTCATCGCGGATGCGAACGCCCGAGTGATCGATCGAACCAAGACCGCGCCATTCAAAGAACTCTCTCAATTCGAAAACTCTTCCGATCGCATCCAAAGCTACTGTGTTGCCGCCTTCCGGAACCACGCGTTTGTACTGGTTCTCGATCTCACAACGGCCTTCAGCGATCTGTTTGAGCACCATCCAAATGCCGTGCAGGATATCGAGCGGCTCAAACCCTGCGATCACCAACGGTTTCTTGTAGTGTTCGGCGATAAAGCAATACGACGAATTGCCGATCACCATACTTACGTGGCCTGGACCAAGAAACCCGTCCAACTGCAAATCCGGCGAGTCGAGTATCGCCTTGATGGTGGGAATGATCGTTATGTGATTGCAAAACAGCGCGAAGTTCTTGATGCCTTCTTGTTTCGCGCGCAACACAGTGAGTGCGGTACTGGGCATAGTTGTCTCGAAGCCCAGCGCGAAAAAGACGACCGGTCTATCCGGGTTCTCTTTTGCAATTCGCAAAGAGTCGAGAGGCGAGTAGACCATGCGCACGTCGGCGCCCTTGGCTTTGGCCTGGAGCAAACTTTCTTTCGATCCCGGCACGCGCATCGCATCGCCAAACGTCGTAAAGATCATTCCCGGCATGTGGGCCAGCGCCACGCAGTCGTCTACGCGTCCCATCGGCAACACACAAACCGGGCAGCCGGGACCATGGATCAACTCAATTCCGTCCGGCAGCATTGTCTCGACACCATATCGGAAGATCGCGTGCGTGTGGCCGCCGCAGACCTCCATGATGTAGATCGGACTACTACTATTCCGGTTCTTTTGTATTTGGGGGACGAGAACGCGGATTTCCTCCAACAGAAATCGCGCTTTCTCAGGATCTCGGAATTCGTCCACGTATTTCATGTTGTCTTCTTTCTTGTGTGTTGTCGGTTAAGAGGTCATTTCATAACTGCCAGTGAACCGCGATTGTCAGCGAGCAACGTATGAACCAAGTCCCAAAGAATGTGATAGATGATGACGTGACATTCCTGCACACGATGAATGCTGTCTGTTTCGACGACGAGACAATGGTCCAACCCGATCTTCGCCATCTCGCCGCCACTCATCCCGGCGAGGCCGATGGTCGTCACACCCATTTCCTTTGCTTTCAGGAATGCTTTCACGAGATTGTCGGAGTTCCCGCTGGTTGAGAGACCCACGAGGCCATCGCCGGCGCGCGCCTGGGCGATCACCTGACGTACAAACACATGCTGGAAGCCGACGTCGTTGGCGACAGCGCTCATCATTGTCCGGTCCGCAGTTAGATCGATCGCCGTCAACGCGACGCGCCCGGCCGTGATCGGATGTAGAAACTCGACGGCGACGTGTGCCGCGTCGCAACTCGATCCGCCATTACCCATCGTAAAGAGCCGGCCGTTGCTTCGATACACATCCGCAATCGCTCCCGCAGCGTTGACAACCTGCTGTCCATTCTTGGCGAAAAAGGCATCAATGACATCGTGATGATTCGCTGCCTTTTGAGCGACGGATTCGAGCAAGGCAGCATTCATCGACACGGGATCTTGTTTCTTGCCGTGCAGGAACGGGTAAAGCCCCTTCAGATTTGGATCTTCTTGCACTCTCATTCCGCCAAACTGATTAGGCCAAAGACGTTACGCCCAAAAGTCGTTAAGCTTGCACTGCGAGTTCAGGAACTTCCGCCGATGTATTCGGCGCGGATTCGCGCATGGCCTGGAGTTCGGCCTGCACTTCGCCGAGTTCACGCAGGACTTTCAGCGTCGCCTCTGCCTCGTCTTCATTGATCAGACTCATGGCGAAGCCGACATGGACCAACGTCCAATGCCCGACACATCGTTCAAGTGGATGGTAATCGTCAACGACGCACTCAAGACTAACTTCTCGTTGGACGCCACTAACGTCAACCAGCGCCATTTGCTTGTTAACGTCGGTGATCTTCACTATTTGACCAGGAATTCCAAGACACATTGTTCACTCCTCATTGGTTGATATGGCGCGCTGCCGCGATAGCAGCCTGTCCCAATGCAATCCCGCCGTCGTTACTTGGGACTTTGGCGTGTGATAGACAACTTAGACCATCTGTTCTAAGTAGCCGCATTACTTCTTCTAACAAGAGTTTGTTCTGGAAGCAGCCGCCGGTGAGCGCTACTGTGTTCAGTTCGGTGGTCCGCGTCACGCTTCGAATACACGCGACCATGTCGCGAATCGCTCTGGCGAGTCCGTGATGAAAACGAAGGGCCATCTGAGCAACCGGCGCCTGTCGCGCAAGATCCTCGAGCAGCGCGTGCCACATTGGTAACGACTCGAGATAGAGCAGACCATCCGCGTGCTCGGTAATCGTGAAGGGATACGGTTGTTCGTCCGGCGATGGACGCCACGTCTCAGCCAGCGCTTCCAATTCCATCGCGCCCTGACCCTCGAAGAGAGCGCGATCGGCACACAGGCCCAACGCAGCCGCAACCGCATCAAACAACCTGCCGCACGAACTCGCCAATGGCACGTTTGTTCCAGTTTGCAACATGCGATCGACCACGCGCAGCGGTTTGGTGTTCAGGTAACGATAGAGATCGAGTGCGGAGAAGATTTCTACAAACTGCGTCCAACCTGGCCCGGCAACAAGATGCGCATACGTGTTGCGCCAGGGTTCGCGAATGGCCTGAACGCCGCCTACCATTGCTACAGGCTTGAACGCGCCAATTCGCCGGTAGCCACGATAATCAGCCAACAGAAACTCACCGCCCCAGATCGTTCCGTCGCCGCCAAAACCGAGGCCATCGATCGCGATACCGAGCACGGGCGGAGCATCCGCCGCTATACCGTTTTCCACCATACAACTCGCGATGTGCGCGTGATGATGCTGGATTTCGAAAAGAGGTAACTTTTCGTCGGCGGCGCGCTGCTTGGCGAGTTTGGCCGAAAGATATTCGGGATGCATGTCCGCAACCAGCAGACGCGGACGATGATCGTAAATCCGTGAATAGAGTTTGAGGTTCTTTTGGTAATCCTCAAACGTTGAAACGTCCTCGAGGTCACCCTGGTGCTGCGAAAGAATCGCAGCTCCGTCCTTCAGCACGCAAAAAGTTGACTTCAACTC
The DNA here is from genome assembly GCA_035941575.1 of Pyrinomonadaceae bacterium. Lineage (GTDB taxonomy): Bacteria > Acidobacteriota > Blastocatellia > Pyrinomonadales > Pyrinomonadaceae > PSRF01. Next base: position 690 of record DASZDV010000404.1, on the reverse strand, counting down.
ACCACCAAAAGCCAGCAGGTCGGGCGCGCCGTCGAAGCCGGGTGGCAACGAAACTGCACTTGGCGCATAACCGCGCGCACGGCGAATCAGCGATGGTTTACCAGCGGCGATTCGCACAACTGAATCATCGATCCGGTTTGCGATCTCACGATTGTGCATCAACATCGCATCGGCGATGCCACGCAATCCGCTGCGCGCACGATCGAGACTCGTAACCTGCGGTTCGTCGGAAATGTTGCCGCTGGTCATCACGAGTGGCTGATCGATCTGGCGCGTGATCAATAAGTGCAGCGGCGTGTAAGGCAGCATAAAGCCAATCGTATTCAGACCAGGCGCGATGCCGTGCGGCAACTTCTCTGGTCCATCAGCGGCAAGCAATACGATCGGAGCTTCCGGACTCTGCAACATGTCCGCCTCGGCTGGCGTTACGCTGCAGTACCGGCGAATCGTCTCAAGGTCACGGGCCATCATCGCAAACGGTTTCCCATACCTGTGTTTCCGCTGACGCAAACGCCGAACAGCTTCGGCATTGGTCGCATCGCAAGCGAGGTGAAAACCACCCAAACCGCGAATCGCTACCACCGAGCCGGTCTTTAACATTTCTATCGCGGCATCAAGCGCGGCAGTTGTCTTCGGAGAAAACGCCTTGTTTGCGTCTGTCTGTTCGAGCCACACCGTTGGACCACAGGC
>DASZDV010000403.1:0-2739 GCA_035941575.1 Pyrinomonadaceae bacterium | reverse complement strand
AACCCTTTCCGCAAACACACTGGCCTCGTTGCTCCACTCGATCGCGCCAACGTGGATACCGACCAGATCATTCCGAAACAGTTTCTGAAACGGATCGAGCGGACGGGTTTTGGACAGTTTCTTTTTTACGACTGGCGTTATCTGCCCGATGGCCAGCTCAATCCATCGTTCGTGCTCAATGAGCAGCGGTATCAGGGCGCATCAATCCTCGTCACGGACAAGAATTTCGGTTGTGGTTCGTCGCGCGAGCATGCGCCGTGGGCGCTTGGGGAGTATGGGTTTCGTGTAATTATCGCGCCGTCGTTTGCCGACATTTTTGCGAACAACTGCTTCAAGAACGGGATGCTGCCGATCGTTTTGCGGCCGGAATGCGTCGCTGAGATTATGCGCCGCGCTGGGGAGCGTGAAGGCTACAAACTCACGGTCGATCTGGAAACACAAATGATCACGGATGAAGACGGATTGTCTCTTGAGTTTGAGGTAGATCGTTTTCAGCGTTACTGCTTGTTGGAAGGGCTGGACGACATCGGACTCACTCTTCGACACGAGGATGCTATTAAGGCTTATGAAGCGTCTCGATAACGTCAATCTCGCTGTAGAACGTGTTGCCCCAATTGTCGTACAACTCAGTTACGTAGCAATCGAATAGCAAGTACCGATACTTACCTAAACTGCCGCTTGAATCCCTCACGCTGACGCCATACTGACCGCCGTCTTCACCTTTTTGCGGCAGCGTGCTGACAAGAGCAATGAACTTCCAGCCACGCGTTGCCGGATCGACGCCTCGCTTCGGATCCAGTTCGAGCTTCGGTTCAGAGCCTTCAGCCGCGTAGAGTTTGTACAACTGCGGACCGCGCGAGTTTGGATGCCACGAATAAGAATTGATTTGAGCGATGTCGATCGGCTTGCCGAGGTCCATTCTGAAGCGTCCGCCTGAGCTGCCGGCGTTGAAGAACAAGTTCGCGCCGGGTTCGTCTTCGTCGCTTGGCAAACGGCCGTCGATCAGCACGGAAAGATCCGCGCTACCGCCGTCTATCTCGCCGTCGATCAGGTGCAGCTTTGCTGTGGCGGCGGCGTCGTCTTTAGCTGGTGAAGGAACGTTTAGGAATTTGAATTCGCGCGTTGCCGTGGCGCCTCTGTTGTGATCAAAGAGGACGCTGGGATCAAAAACACAAAGCAGACAAATAATAGCGATCAGACGCATGAGAAGCGGTAAATAGACGTGTGTTTATAAACTTCGCCGGGGCGCAGCACCGTGCTTGGGAAGTTTACATGATTAGGCGCGTCGGGAAAGTGCTGCGGCTCAAGACACAAGCCCGCGTACTTGTGATAAACGGCGCCGCCTTTGCCAATCAAACTGCCGTCGAGAAAGTTTCCCGAATAGAACTGTATGCCTGGTTCCGTGGTGAGTATCTCAAGAACGCGACCGGTCGTTGGTTCGAAGAGGCGCGCCGCCGGTCGCAAACCCTCAAAGTCCCTTAGTACGAAGTTGTGGTCATAACCTCCTGCCGAACTGAGGTCGGTTCCGATAGCCTTGCTACTTCGGAAATCCATCGGAGTGTTCTCGACAGCCTTAATCTCGCCGGTCGGAATCAGTTCGTTCGAAACCGGTGTGAAACTGTCTGCGTGCAGTGTTAACTCGTGGTCCAGGATCGTTCCCTTACCCGCTAGATTGAAATACGAATGGTTCGTCAAGTTCACGATTGTGTCGCGATCGGTCGTAGCGCGATACTCAATTTCGAGTTCATTGTCCGGTAACAACTTGTAGGTAACCGCTGCACTCAAGTTCCCCGGATAACCCTCTTCACCGTCACGACTCAAGTATCCAAGACGCAAGATCTTACGGTCGTCATCTACGACGCCGATCACGTTCCAAACGCGTTTATCAAATCCCCTCAAGCCGCCATGCAGATGATTCACGCCGTTGTTCTGCGTCAGTTGATAAGACGCGCCGTTCAGCGAGAACTTCCCGCGTCCGATGCGGTTCGCATGGCGCCCAATCAAACCACCAAAATAACGCGGATTACGGACGTACTCCTCGAGCGTCTCATAACCCAGCACAACGTCACCAAACTTGCCGTTTCGATCCGGCGCCATGAGCGACACGACCGCGGCGCCATAGTTCGTTATCGAAACCTCGAGGCCGTGTTCATTTGTCAACGTATAAAGACTGACTTCCTGATCGTCCGTGGTCCCAAATTTTTGACTGGTGATGCCCACGCTTCACTTTCGCAGTTTGCCGAACACGCGATTCGCCTCTTCCAGAGTTTCAATCGAACCAACGTCATACCAGAGTCCCGGCACACGCCAAACGTAAAACGGCGCGCGCGGGTACAGCCACTGGACGAGTCGCCCCGGCTGATCCGGATTGTTTCCGTCGGCGATGTACTGTTGAATCAAAGGAAGCGTCGATTTCGGATAGTAGTAAAGCGCGATTCCGGTAAGCGTGCTCTTCGGTTCTTTCGGTTTCTCTTCGAAGAAAACGATCCGGTCGTCCTCGTCGATCGCGATGGCGTTGTATTTTTTTATCTGTTCGAGATCGCCAACGTCGTAAACACCGGTGACGGGCGCGTTTTTCTGTTTGCAATACTCACCAAAGTCAGCGAGGTCGTTACTAAACAGATTGTCGCCGCCGATCACGATGATGTCGTCGTTGATTTCATGCTTCGTCAGCACGAGATGAAGATCGCCGATCGCCCCGAGTTTGTTTGAATCGTCAGTACTGCCGTCGTTAACGAT
>DASZDV010000402.1:0-10849 GCA_035941575.1 Pyrinomonadaceae bacterium | reverse complement strand
GCTCGGCGTGGATAAAAACAAGGTGCCGCCGCGCGAGGAGGTGCTAGATCGTTTGGCTTCGATGGGAATCAAAGATCCGAACAAGGTGTACGACACCGACGACCTGGCGCCCGGCAAGAAGATTATTTTTGCGGCCACTGGTGTCACTGACGGAGCGTTGTTGAAGGGTGTGCGGTTCTTTGGCTCCGGCAAGCGCACACACTCGGTGGTGATGACGACGGAATCACGCCACATACGCTTCGTAGACACGCTGCACATCGAAGGCGGGCCGGATACGGTTATTCGTTTTTGAGCTTTTATGTACCACAGATGATCCCTTCTAAACGGCCGCTCGCCTTTTGGGCCGTCAGCGCGATCACCGTAGCTTCGTTAGTATCACTAATCCTAGTCGCGCCGCTGGCTGCGGCAGGTGGGCACAATGAAATTGCAGCCGGCATCTATCGCGCGTTCGGCGTCCTCTGCCATCAACTGCCGGAACGTTCCTTCTTCATCTACGGTCATAAGTTTGCCGTCTGTTCGCGTTGCACCGGGATCTATGGCGGGTTCGCGTTAACGCTCCTGCTGTACCCGTTGATTCGTTCACTCAGGGCGACGCATATGCCCTCGCGAAAGTGGCTCGTACTTGCCGCGATTCCGCTCGTCATCGACTTCAGTCTCACGTTTTTCGGTGTCTGGGAAAACACGCACACGTCGCGTTTCCTGACGGGGTTATTGCTGGGAAGTGTGGCGGTGTTTTACGTGATGCCGGGTATTTCGGATTGGAGTTTGAGGTCACTCCGCAGCTCGATAGCTGCGCAACCCCGCGTAACATTTACACTCGCGTCACCGCAGACCATCGCCTCGGCCGCGAGCGACTACAGCGCACCAGATCGCCGAATCTAGGCGAAATCGGCCAAAATCCGGTGGCGCTCTTTGTCCTTCGCACTGGTCCTGCGGTAAAATCTGGCGCTTTTGGATGTAGCCGCAATTCATGATTTTGCAAGCACTAGCACCGACACCAGCACCAACTCCCTGGCCCACTCCCACAGGTCCCGCACCGCAGGAACTTTTCGAGCGTTACTTCCATGATCTTGTAAACAAAACTTGGGGAAACATCAGCCCTCTTTACCAACTCGACGCGTTCGACTGGGCCATTTTGATCGTCTACTTCGCCATTCTCACTACACTGGCGGTCTACGGCGCGTATCGCATCAAGCAGGTAATCGACTTCTGGCGCTATCGTAGATTCGTACCGCAGCCAAACGCGCGCTTTGCCGAGGCTGACCTGCCGCGAATTACAGTGCAGTTGCCGCTCTTCAACGAGCTCTACGTCGTCGATCGACTGCTGAAAGCGGTGACGGCCATCGACTACCCACGCGAGAAGCTCGAGATTCAGGTACTGGACGATTCAACTGACGAAACCTCGAACGTTGCGGAAGCTGTAGTTGCGAAGTATGCGGCACAGGGCTTCGACATTCACTATATCCATCGTTCCGATCGCACAGGGTTTAAAGCAGGCGCACTCGAGAACGGAAACAAGTACGCCAAAGGCGACCTGTTTGCGATCTTCGACGCCGACTTCGTACCGAAACCCGATTGCCTGCGCAAGCTGGTCGACTTCTTCACCGATCCGATGGTTGGTTGCGCACAGATGCGCTGGTCGCACATCAACGGCCGTTACAACCTGCTAACGCGTTTGCAAACGATCATGCTCGATGGCCATTTCGTCGTCGAACAGACCACGCGGAATCGCACCGGCGGTTTTTTCAACTTCAACGGTACTGCCGGTATTTGGCGTCGCCGGGCGATCGAAATGAGCGGCGGCTGGCAACACGACACCTTAACGGAAGACACTGATCTCAGTTTTCGCGCGCAGTTGATGGGCTGGAAGTTTGTCTACCTGCTCGACGAAGAAGCGCCCGCGGAAATCCCTGTAGAAATCAACGCATTCAAGGCGCAGCAACGTCGCTGGGCCAAAGGCGTGATGCAGGTTGGTATCAAGCTTTACCCGCGGATTTGGCTGGCGCCGCTGCCGTTGCGGGTGAAACTCGAAATGTTTTTCCGTTTGACTGGCAACATCAGTTACCCGCTGATGATCGTGGCGAGCTTTCTACAGTTTCCGCTGTTACTCGTACGCTACAACCAGCCGTTCTATCACCTCATGGTCCTGGATTTGCCGCTGCTGTTCTTTTCGTCGATCTCAGTGGTCTTGTTCTATGGATCAGCAGTGTGGTATCTCGACGAAAAACGCGCGCCGCGTTTGCTGCACTTGCCGCTTGTGATGGGACTCGGTATCGGGCTCGCGTTTTCCAACGCGCGGGCTGTGCTCGAAGCATTGCTGGGAGTTAAATCGGAATTCGTGCGAACGCCGAAGTATCGCGTTGAGGAAACGACCGACGCGACCTGGAAACGGAAGAAGTACAAACGCAAGCGGGGTCTGTTGCCGTTGTTGGAGCTGGCGTTTGCGGTCTATTTCCTGCTTGCGATCGCTTACTCGGCGCGGTTGCACATGTGGGGCACGATACCGTTCTTGCTGCTGTTTTTCTTCGGATTTGGCTACATGGGCGTGATGAGCGTGCTGCAAACTGCGAGTGGCAAACGTTTGTTAGCACTCTGGCGTCCGGTTAAGACTTAACTTTCCTCGTCTCAGAAAGAAAGGACATCATGTTTAGAACCCCCCTGCTCCTTCTTTTACTGTCTATCTCTATCACTACCTTTGCTCAATCGCAGGCAAACACCGGCAATATCGAAGGCCGCGTGACCGATCCGAATGCGGCCGCCGTTCCGAACGTTACCGTGACCGCGACAAATATCGCTACTGGACTGACGAAGAGCGCGCAAACGAATGATGAAGGTGTTTACCGCATCGTCTTTCTTCCGCCCGGCACATACAAAGTCGAAACCAGCGGCGCGCAGGGATTTGCTCCTGCGAGTTTCACTAATGTGGTTGTGACCGTCGGCGGCCAGACGCCACTCGACATCCAGTTAACTGTCGGAGGCGGGACCATCAACATGGTCGATGTTTCTGCCGAGGGTCAGGTTGTCGAAACAACGCGCACGTCGATCTCTTCCATTGTTAACGAGCGCGCCATTCAAAACCTGCCGGTAAACGGTCGGAACTTTCTCGATTTTGCCACGTTGACACCGAGCGTAGTCCGCGATCCGACGCGTCAGGGCGATCTTGCTGTGGGCGGACAGAAAGGCACTCTGAACAGTCTTCAGGTCGATGGCGCCGATAACAACAATACTTTCTTTGGCCAGTCGTTCGGCCGCACGGGCACGCGGCCGCCGTATCAGTTTTCGGAAGAATCAGTGCAAGAATTTCAGGTGAACCAAAACGGTTTCTCGGCGGAATTTGGCCGTGCCGGCGGTGCTGTGATCAACGTAGTCACCAAATCCGGAACGAACGAATGGCACGGCAGCGCGTTTGAATTCTTTCGCGATGAAGCACTGAATTCCAACACGCCGATTCTGACCGCCCGCAACGCCAAGCGTCCGAAGTCGCAGATCAATCAGTATGGCGCGACTATCGGTGGTCCAATCAAGAAGGACCGCGCGTTCTTCTTCTTCGCTTACGACGGACAGCGTTCGAACATTCCGAACGTTGTGGATGCGCCAAACTTCTTCGCGCAACCGGCCAGTATTCAGAACCTGCTCGGGCCAAAGATGGCCACGTATCAGATCGGGCGCGATCAAGACGTCTACATGGCGAAGTCCGACATTCGGTTGAACGATTCAAACCAACTAGTGCTGCGTTTCAACCAACAGAACTTCACCGGTAACAACAATGAGAACAGTGGACCATTAAGCGTTGAAGAACACTCCGGCAACAGCATTGCCAAGACCACGACCTTTTCAGGTTCATTGATCTCAACGTTCTCGCCAACGCTGATCAACGATTTTCGTTTTCAGTTTGGCCGCGATCGTGAGCCAGGCGAAGCCAACAGCGAGGTCACTGAAGCTCGTATTCAAACCGGCGGTGGTTTCCTTCAACTGGGACGTAACAATTTTAGTCCGCGCGAAACCACCATTAAGCGCGCGCAGTTCATCGACGTGGTCAGTCTCACGCAAGGTAAGCACAGCCTCAAATTTGGCGCCGACCTGAACTTCGATCGCGTCTTCAATTTCTTCCCGGGTCTTTTCACCGGTCAATACACGTTCAACTCGTATGCGCTGTTTGCCTCGAACACGCCGGCGACATTTGTGCAGAACTTTGCCGGTGCGGGAACGACTGGCGGAACGACGAATCCTGATCTGAACGAGTATGGATTCTTCGTGCAGGACGATTGGCGTATCTCAACAAAGCTCACGCTCAATCTCGGTTTGCGTTACGACCTTCAGGATCTTGCTGAACCGACCGTGAAGAATCCGAGTGCCGCCTTGGCTGCGGTTGGTTTGGACACGACCACTTCCGTACGCGATAACAATAACTTCGCGCCGCGTTTCGGTTTCAGCTATGCGTTTGACGACAAGACCGTTCTGCGTGGCGGTTACGGCATCTTCTTCGGCCGCACGCCCGCGATCATGCTCGGTACCTCGCATTCGCAAAACGGTATTCAGGTCACCGGCGTGAGTTTGAACTGCACGCTTGTTCCGAACCCTTGTCCGACTTATCCAACCATTTTCACGACGCCGCCGTCGGGTGGAGGAGTGAATCCGAGTCTGTATCTGTTTGCCAAGGATTATGCACAGCCATACATCCAGCAGGGACGTATTGGCGTAGAGCGCGAACTTTTTGCGAATACGAGCTTGTCGGTCAGTTATCTCTACTTCCGTGGCGTCCATATCAGTCGCACTCGCGACATCAATCTTGGAACGCCTGTGCCAACCACGTTAATTGATCCCGCCGGCACAAACTTTATTGTCCTGCGCCATCCGGTGGCTCGGCCGATTCCCGGATTCGCGCGCATTAGCCTGTTTGAAAGCACCGCCGATTCTCGCTACAACGCGCTGGCGATGGAACTCAAACGCCGCTTCACGCGTGGCTTGCAGTTCATCGCGGCGTACACGTTTTCCGACACAAGCGATAATCGACCAGATCAAACTATGGTGGTCGTGGGTGCCGACGATGCGAAGGGTCTACAGAACAATCTGGACATCAGGTCAGATTGGGGCCGGAGCGATCTCGACATTCGGAATCGTTTAGTTCTCAGCCCAGTTTACGAGGTTGGAACCGTTCAAAACGACAACGCGTTCGCCAGAAACTTCCTGAGCAACTGGACGTTCTCCGGGATCGTAACTATCCAGTCAGGCTTTGCTTATTCCGCATTGATTTCTGGTGATGCGAATCGCGACGGTAATCCGAGTACCGATCGCGTGCCAGGGACCAAACGCAACGGATTCACCTCGCCCAGAATTTACGTCTTCGACGCACGTGTGACTAAGACGATCAAATTCGGTGAGCGATTCGGTTTGAGTTTCCTTGGCGAGGCGTTCAATCTGTTCAATCGATCGAACGTAGCGACCGTGAACACCGGCCGGTATGGGATCGCGAGTTCGTCCGCGACGGTGTTGACTAACCCGGCCGTGTCGACGCCGTTCGGCGGCCCGCGAACGTTCTTAGGCGAGCGACAGATCCAGTTAGGAGTGCGGTTTAAGTTTTAGTCGCAGATAATTGTCTTTCGAGTGCGGGGCGGTCCCACTTTGCGAGGTTCGCCCCCGCTTCGTACGTGCTTTGAAGAAAGTCCGTTAGCGCTGCGTCGGGGTCCGCGGCGTTTCGCATATCGTCGTATAGCAACAGAAACAGACCCATGTCTTCCTTGTAATACCCCTGTTCGGGACGGACCTTTGCTGTGGCTAATCCTTCCGGTGCCGGCGCGGTGTAGGAATAGAACGCCGGTTTGCCGAGCGGTCCCTGGCCGGGCCACCAGCCATGACTGATTACTTCGTGTGAATACGCCTCCCGCGTGATTACATCGGCGTCCGGCCGCGGTGGCGCGGGGCGTCCTGAAAACCTCGTCACCGCCAGATCAAAACTGCCCCAGAAAAAATGCACGGGACTAGACTTGCCGATAAAGCGTGAGCGAAACTCCTGCATCACTTTTTCAGACGAACGCAGCACCTGCCAGAACCTGTTTACATAATCCGGATCGTATGAAGCGTGTTGTTCGTCCTCGTCGAATGGAATGGGCTCGGGAATTTCAACGGGCATTCTCCAGATGTGTACGTCGACTCCGAGACGGCGCAACGCGTCCATCGTTTCGCGATAAAACGTCGCTACCGATTTTGGTTCTAATGGAACGCTGGTGGATTGCCCGTGGCTGCACGTGATGTCGAGGCGGTGATCGATAAAATCAAACTCCATTTCGAAGAAGATGTCGCCGTAAGGCATGGCGGTCGTGGTCAGTCCGCGCGCTGAAACATAGAGCGGCACGTTCCACCAATGATTAACGAGCGGCGTCTGTGCCAGCCGCACCTTACCAACAATCTGCGTCCACATGTGCAGCGTCGCGCAAGTGTCTTTCCATTCTTCGAGCGGTAGTGGTGGCCAGTTCATGGACATTCTCTATCGCGCCATTGAATCGTCACGATCTCGGTTTTTGACGTTTCGCTACGGATGAAGTCATCGGCAGACGCGGTTAAGTTCTCCCTAGGCGTCACGTAACGCGTGGCTGGTATCGTAAACTCAAATTCATCCTTTCTCAGAAGCGTCGGTTCAGTTGTTTTGAACATTGATGAGATGAACGTGAAAGTTACTTTTTCGTAAGGGTAGGTGGTCCAAACAGCGGGTCCTCCTGTCGCAGTAGCACCGAAGTTTAAGTCTGTCTTTAGGCCGCGCTTGTCAGGAGGTACCAACGAATTCAACAAATCTCGCAACTCCTTAAACTGCAACGCTACTCCGACGTAGTTGGTATTACCGGAAGTACGCTTTGGATAGAGAGTCATGCGACACACTTGACCGTCGGTCGCATACTCTGGCGTCATCCAAATGTGTTCACTTACTGAATACACTGGTACGGGCTTGCCAAATCTCTGTTCCATATCTGACGCCGTTTGGCCCAGTACCGGAGCAACACAAACAAAAAACATAAGAACGGCTAATTTGACTCGCACACTAGACCTCCAAAGTTTAGCAGCATTACTTTATCCGTTCTATTCTCGGCTTATCCATTGTAAACGTATAGCCGCGAATTAGACCTCCTGAGAGCGGAGGAGCCCCACTAGCGGTGTTGGTCAATGTTCTTTGTTGGGTTACACGAACTACGGCTCCTCCAGGAGTTGTAAGCGTTAGTGTCACGGTCTGTTTGGATGTGAAGTCAGCATTGAAATAATTGAGAGCAGCACGCTCTGAACGTTCATCGCCCCTAACTGGTACGGACCCAAAGGAATTCGATACCAAATCAGATCCTCTTCCCTGCGAATCCAAAAGGGTTGGTTCATCGGCTGTAATCACAGATTTGTTAACAGTATCTGTGACAACCTCACCCACGGCTGCATTCACAGGCTTGCCATCCTGGTCAATAAAGCAAATGTTAAAGAAACACCCACAACGAGGCTATCTCTCCCGTTCACCTTGGCCAGGCCGAGATCCGGAGGCTCCGTTTGGCTAACAACGACTGTCACCGGCACCGTCTCGCCGCACATAGGAACGTTAGTCAAAGAACCGGTTACTGTAGCAACCGGTCGCGGCTGCTGCGATTGCTCCACAGGCTGCTCCGGCTCAGTTGTCTGTTCGTTAAGGAAGAGGGTTACATGTGGTGTGCCACTACTACCGCTTCCAGGGGTCATGGCAAGCATTCCACTCGGATCAGTCAGAGTGAGTGGGGAGTTGGTGACGTAACTGTAACGATTGAGGGTCTGCGGATTGGCGGTCACGGCACTCGCCATCAGGGGGTCAACGGATGTGAACCGTCCGTGAGTGCTCGAATAGAATCTTGCGCCGGCAAAGTCGAGACCGCTTTCCAAATCGCGCTCATATGAAGTGAACTTTTGCCGCATGCCGTCCGATACGCCAAAACCCATTCCGACCGTACGTCCGCCCACACCAGCACCAAGCTCTTCCCCAAAAGGCATGTAATCGTGACGGCTAATAACTGCCGCACTGGAGTTTGTCACCACACGCGGCGAACCGAGATAATCCGGAGTTGAGTAGCGAGTGCCATTCGAGTTGACGGCCGTTGGCTCGATGGTTGCTACCAAGCCACTCGCACCATAGACGTATTCTTTCTTGAGCGCGCCGCTTGTGCCATCAAACTCAGCGATCAACTCTCCTGCTATGCCGTAAATAAGTCTGAGATTCTCCCCCACGAGTTTGCGTACTCGCTGACCTTCACCGTTATAGACGTAGGCCAATAGGTTATCAACAGTCCTGATCATATTGTCGCCGTTGAAGGTGTACGCATGACTACCGTCGTTGAGTAAATTGCCGGCGCTGTCATAGCTCGCACCGGTGATGCGATTGCTGCCGGCGGTGAAATACAGACTCTGACTACCACCACCGAGATCAATCCAGCGATTGCCGTAACGGTCGTAACCGTTTGTCTGTGACCAGCTCGTGCCGCCGTTTGTTTCCTGCGAAGTCGTAAGCCGGTTCAACGCATCATAGCCAAAAGCCTGAGTGTAACTCAGCCCACCACCGCTACAACTTATGCTCAAAAGGTTGCCGTTGTTACTCGTTGTCCCGTAGTTGTAAGTCAGGCCAACCACCGAGGTCGGAGCACCACCAGTACCTAGCTTGATTTCAGTTGGCTGGAGGCGATTGTTGTAATTGACCGCATGAATTAAACCGTTTCCGTAAGTCTCCGATTTCAATCTATTATGCGATGCATAGCCCAGACTTGAAACGCTTGCTCCCGGAGCGTAGCTGGTGGCTGAACTGTTCAGCGAACTCAGCCGGCCTGCATCATCGTTGGTGAAAGTGACCACTCTACGGTCGCCTGCGCCAAGAACCGATGGATAGGTCTCATCGTGTATCGAGCCATTTGCATAATAGCTCGCTTCAACAAGGTAATTCACAGAGTCAGTTCGTTGATATTGTCGAACAACGCGGCCCATCTGATCATAGCCGCGATACGTTCCGTCACTGCCGTCACCGTAAGTGATTGCTACGAGCCGACCGTTGGAATAACCTCGATCGAAACTCGGCGCGCCGACGGGCAGCGACTGCATATCGTAAGAGTAAGTCACAGTTGGAGTCTGCGGAGTGTCGTTGTAGCTCCTGCTCGTCGGCCGGTTGAGCGCATCGTAAGCCATAGTTGTTGTCACCGAACGCGCATCCAACCTGCTGAGCACATTTCCATTGTTGTCGTATGTGTAACTAACTGTTCCACTCTCAGGGTTAGTGGCCGATGTCAAACGCTTTAGCGAATCATAAACAAAGGTGCGCGTTTGGACACCTTGCGTCACCGCCGTCAGGTTGTCCAAAACATCATAGGTGTAACCAGTTTGGTAACTCACACCGCTCGGATCTTCATAGATGGTGATTAGTCTACCGAGTGCATCGGTGACACTCTTGCGCGCCTTGCCCGCCGGATCCGTTACGGTAACTGAGTTACCCAGATAACTAGTGTTAACCGCCGCAGTATCGGGCGTCGTAATGCTCACTACTCTGCCCAGCGCGTCGAAAAGGGTAGTGGTCCAAATGGCACTTTCACTCTGCCACGGCCGAAACGGATTCGACGTCTTGTACGCCCTTCCGAGAGGATCGTACTACGTCGTTTTACCTTCCAGGTTCACTCCGTTTGCATAAACTCGTCGCTCCGTGACCCGTCGGTAAATGCCGTCATAGGGATTCGTTGCATTTGCGAAGTCGTATTCAATGGCGCCACCGGTTGGCAGTTCCACGCGCGCCAGTTCGCTATAGACGTTGTAGTAAAACCTGTATCGCCGTTGCCCGTCAGGCAGCCACAAAGAAGAAACAACTGTTGGGTTATGTTGCGACGTAGCGCTGCCGTCTAACTCCGGGAACAACTGCTTAAAAGTCCACGTCGTGGTTGAGTCTCCGGGTTGCGTTGTGCGCAATGCGTTGGCCAGAGAAGTTCTTGAGATACGGATGGTCCGTTCCGCGCCGCCGAAGCCCCTGAAAGTGATTTTGTCACACGTACCGTGAGGCGCTACGTCTGCGACAGAGTAGGCGATGCTGATCTGCCGGTTCAGTGAATCCGTGATCGAACTCACCTTCGAACCAACGTAAGTGAACGACAGCTTATTTCCGTTCCGGTCACGCATCCAGGTCACTTTTCCAGCATCAATGCGATAGCGCGTGCCATCTCGAAGCATTAAGTAACCGGACGGAGTCACCACGGTGCTGGTTTGGGCGGCGTTGTCAAAAATCGTCGTGTCTGAAACGAACGTAGCTGCTGAACCATCGGCCGTAACAAAAACGGTCCCGCGCGACGCGCCCTGCGATGACCCGCATGCGAACGGCAGTGGTTGTCCATTGTTGAGTTGATCGCGTAGCTCAAACTCAGTCCCGCCAGGCGCACTGAAAGTCAAACGCGTCAAAGAAAGATCTCCGCATTGCACTCCCGGTTTTCGTCCCTGAAGCACACCAGGACCATAATCCGGATTCATTCCCCACCAGCTTGCCAAGGAAATCGGAGGTCACAAGTACCGGTTAACTCACAGTTTGGCGCCGGCTTGGGTTTTCTGATTCGCCAGTGCTGCTCGATCGTCAGCATCATTGTGAGGTCGGCTTCTCCACGTCCGCCGATATTCACCATAGGCAGCGCAAAATTGAGGTTGCCATTGAACAGGTTCACATTTTCAAAACCACTCAGAGCGTATGATCCTGGGAGCACCCGGCGTGAGCGCGGAAGGGGTCGAGCCATCAGTAACGCTTGTAAATGTTTGAGCGTGCGCGGAGTTGATGAACAGAAGACTTGTGAGCACAAACAAAAGTCTTCTGATTGCAACGGTGAGAATTGATGCT
>DASZDV010000401.1:0-4434 GCA_035941575.1 Pyrinomonadaceae bacterium | reverse complement strand
TACGAATCGTCACGTCATTGAGGGCGCGTATCGCGCCGAAATTCATTCGTCAACTGGAACAGTATTTCCCGTGAAAGGTGTTTTGGCCGTTGACGCCGAAGGCGATATAGCGCTGTTGAAGATTGACCCGCCTGTGCCGGCCATCAGGCCGTTGCCGCTTGACAAGACTTCGCCGCAGGAAGGCGAGAGCGTTGTCGTCATCGGCAATCCGCTCGGTTTGGAAGGCAGCGTCACAAACGGAATCGTCTCTGCCGTGCGCGACATTCCGACGTTCGGTCGCATCATTCAGATCACGGCGGCAATCTCTTCGGGATCGAGTGGCAGTCCGGTGGTAAATATGCAGGGACAAGTCATCGGCCTTGCGACGCTTCAGATCACCGGCGGACAGAGCGTTAACTTCGCGATCCCTTCCGAACGCATCTCGCAATTGCAAGTGGCGACGATGACGTCGCTTGCGGATCTCGTTGCCGCTTCCGGTCGAAACAAACGCGCCAAAGCGGTGCAGTTCTTTCGCGACGGTTTGAGTTTTCTTTCGAAAGACGACTGCGAAAAGGCGTTACCGTATTTTGAGAAAGCAGTCGAGTCAGACTCGAGCTACGCTGATGCGTGGGCGCAGACTGGTTTCTGCAACGAGAAACTTGGCAAACACGCTGAGGCCTTGGAAGCTTCGAAGAAGGCAGTCAACCTGCGGCCGTCTGCTGAGTCGTACTTCAACATCGGTCTCGCGAGTTTTTATTTGAAACAGTATCGCGACGCGGCTGAAGCGTATCGCTCCGCGATCAAACTCGATCCTTACAACTCAGCCGATGCGTACTACGCGCTCGGACTCGTCTATCGCGACTGGGGCAAAGCCGATGAAGAGATTCAGGCGTACAAACAAGCGATTCGCCTGCGGCCGGATTACACAGTGGCCTACGAGAGATTGGGTTCGCGTTATTTGAAGTCGAAAAAGTTCAACGAGGCGGTAGAAGTGTTTCGTCAGCTTTCAGCGTTGAAGCCCGGTGACGCCATCGCACCAAACAACATGGGCGAAGCGTATCTGGAGTTAAACCGGCTGAACGAAGCAATGGAAGCGTTTCGCCAGTCGATCCGTCTGAAACCTGATTACGGCAAAGCCTACTACAATCTCGGCAAGTGTCTGCTCGCGATGGGCAACCGCGATGCGGCCCTCGAGCAGTACACCATTCTCACAAACATCGATCCCGACTGGGCCGAGAAGCTGAACGCCATCATCAATCCTTGAGGCGCCGAAGGCGCGGCTGAAGGTAGCCAGTGGCAAGCGCGAAGCGCGCAGCCTCTGGATCGTCGTAGAACAAAGATTTTTAGGCTCGAAGAGCCGACAGAAACCGCGGGCACCGACGTGTCTGCCGCCCTTTCAGGGCTCAACCTTTTCGGGGGGCGATTCCAGGGGCGGCGTGCTTCGCACTGGCCCCTGGCTACCTTCCGCCGCGCCTCCAGCGCTCCCTGACTACCTTCCCTTCCGCCGCGCCTTCGGCGCTCCCCCTGGCTACCTTCTGCCGCGCGTTCGGCGCTCCAGCCTTTCATCCGTGGTCACCGTCCGCCGCGTCTTCGGCGCTCGCGGTGTCAGTTCATTGCTTCGCCGACGATTGCAGTGAGTGCGTTGTCTTGCAGCGACTTGTTGCGGGGGAGTTGGCCGTGAAGGTCGCAGCCGAAGACTGCATAACGAGAGAGCGTGAAACCGGTCACGCGATCGCGTGCCTTGACAAGGTTTTCGCCAAGTAACGAAGCGCGAGTGACGCGTCCGTCGCCCGGTGCGTACATTGCCGCCGTCACTTGCTTCTTGGAGAGTTTTACGCCCGCCGAGGTTCGATATTCGCGGGGTCGAATCAACGTCAGCCAGCGATTCTGTTTTTGGTCGCGCACGATCACTGGCGCGCTCAGCGTCTCTTCGCAGTCACCTCCGATCGCCAGTAACACAACCGGCGAATCGGAGTTCTCAACAGCGTCCAGCGCGTCGTGAAAACGGCGCGCCCGTTTCAACGTTGCAGCGAGGTATGCGTCCAGGTCTTCACCGTTCCCGTTGTAACTACGTCTAAACTCCGATGAATTAATTGCGCCCCAACCGTAACGTTTCCAAACTGCCGGATCGTAGAGATCGATTTCGAGAGGTTGCAGGTTCTCGTCGAGAAACTTCGCCGCTGCGCGATGCGGCATTAACTGGAACACTGATGGAGTGCGCACCGCGTCTTCCGCAGTTAACTTGTTCAGCAACGGCACGCGACGACGCAAGCCTTCTGTAATCGAATATCCCTCGACAAGCGTCGCAAACGCATCACTGGATCCTTCGTTCGGCGTACCAATCATAACGATCTTGCTGATGTGCGCCGCACCTTGCCACGTCGGTCGAATCGCTACATCATCGGGTGGCAAATCTGCGTCTCCGTACATCGCCGCATATCGTGCAATCAAGCCGCCCATTGAATGCGCCACGACGTTGAACTTCAGATCCGGACGTTGCAGCCGCTGCTTTAACCGTTCCAGACGTTGGACGAGTTCGCGCGCATTAGCGACGTTATCGCGACGCCAGTCGTAAGAGAAGACGTAAAACGTGTCGCGATCGCCGTCCACAGCTGGATTCTCCCAGTCTCCTTCGCGATAACCGGCGTAACGTCTCAATGCTTCGAGCAGATCGCGATAGACGTAGACTTCCGGAAGCAGTCGTGCGAGTTTGACCGTTTCAAGGATACGACCCGGCACGAGATCGTCGCGGTTAGATTCGAGGTTTGGACTGATGGGCAAAACGTCATTCGACGTCCGAAACGCGGAAGGCCAGACTGTCTCACCCGTTTTGGAGTTGATCAACTCTGTTCCCAGGATTCCCGGGATCACAATCACCGGACGCTTGCCTGGGCGCGCGCGTGCGGCCGTGAAGATCTGTTCGAGGTTAGGCGTGCGGCGTGCGGAAATACAGCCTGCGGAAACAAGCGACAGCGCAACGAGCACCACGACTGAGTCTCGTGCTTCGAATCGGCGGAACGACAGGAGGATCAGACGCAAAGTGAAGCCCGAGATGAATGGAATTCGAAAGACGTTTGTTATTCCGTTGGTGGTTCCCAGCGCCGGTTGATTAAACTCGCCACGAATCCGGCGCCAAAACCGTTGTCGATATTTACCACCGTGACGTTCGAGGCGCAGGTGTTCAACATCCCGAGAAGCGCCGCGACTCCTCCAAAGGATGCGCCGTAGCCCACACTGGTTGGCACCGCGACAACAGGAACGCCAACAAGGCCACCAACGACGGAGGGCAGTGCCCCCTCCATTCCCGCTGCGACGACCACTACACGCGAGCGTTGCAACAAGCTCCGCTCGGCAAGCACACGGTGAATACCCGCAACACCGGCGTCCCAAATACGCGAAACAGTGTTACCCATCGTC
The DNA here is from genome assembly GCA_035941575.1 of Pyrinomonadaceae bacterium. Classification (GTDB taxonomy): domain Bacteria; phylum Acidobacteriota; class Blastocatellia; order Pyrinomonadales; family Pyrinomonadaceae; genus PSRF01. Next base: position 1,038 of record DASZDV010000401.1, on the reverse strand, counting down.
TCTGCTGTCAAAGCGGCTTCCTCCGCGACCGGAATATCGCTGGTGCCGGCGGTTACCACCGCGATTGGACCAAGACCACGATCGGTTTTATCGCGCCGAACGCGAATCAGTCGCGCTGATTCGTGCCACTCTGCGTCAGTGACGACGTTGCGAACCTCGCCGTACGTCCCTTCATCGGTTCGCGTTACGATGATGTTTGGTGAACGCTCCGCCAGGCGTTCGACGATACCCACGATTTGCGCCCGCGTTTTGCCGCCGCCGAACACGACCTCGGGAAATCCGAGCCGTGAAGCGCGCGAATGATCGACACGCGCAAAACCGATGTCTTCAAAATGGAGGTTCTTAATGCGTTCGAGCGCCTCGTTGCTCTCCAGTTCGCCGCGCTTATGCGCCTCCAGCAGCCGCGCCAATTCCTTCAGATCCATGTTGTTGCACCAGAACTGCATTCTAACATTGAACTTCGCCAATCCATTCCGCGTTGGTAGTGTTATGGTCTTTGTGCTTCTTTGTGGTTAAGATTACCCACCGTGTCCACAGTCATTAAAAACACGCGGCTGACGCTCGAGATGATCAAGATCGAGCACACGTTGTTTGCGCTGCCGTTTGCTTTTCTGGGCGCGGTGCTAGCCGCCAACGGTCTGCCAAGTGCGCGCCAGGTTCTTTGGATAGTCGTGGCGATGGTTGGCGCACGTTCCGCAGCAATGGCTTTCAACCGCATTGCTGACAGAAACTTCGACGCTCGAAATCCGCGGACGGCAATGCGGGCAATACCGGCGGGTTTGCTGTCGGTTGGCTTTGTCTGGGCGTTCACGATCATTTCGGCGGCGGTATTTTTATTGGCGGCGGCTATGCTGAATCGTCTCACGCTCTTGCTCGCTCCGGTAGCTCTCGGAAGCGTCTTGCTTTACTCACTGACAAAGCGTTGGACACAGTTTTCGCACGTCGTATTGGGTTGGTGTTTATCAATTGCTCCGACCGGCGCGTGGATCGCAGTTCGCGGTGAATTCGGCAGCGCTACGCCGTTGCTGTTGTCGCTCG
>DASZDV010000400.1:0-4405 GCA_035941575.1 Pyrinomonadaceae bacterium | reverse complement strand
TCGCGTCATCAACAACCAGTAAACAACAAGCAAGCCCAGCGCGATCAGAAACTGTGTTCTGACTTTCGTCTTGAGAAAGATCAACGACGCAATCAGATAGCACACCGCGATGCGTTGCAACACACCGGGAATCCTGACTGTAGAAAAATCAAAGTTCGGAAACGCGTTGAGAAACAGTCCCAAGCCGAAGATGATCGCAGAGCGCTTGATTACTTTTAAATAAAGCGAACGTTGGACCGCGCCTTCTTCGACGCGTCTAGCGAAGGCGAGTGTAATTGAGACGCCCACGATGAACAGGAAGAAAGGGAACACGAGATCGGTGGGCGTCCAGCCGTGCCACTCGGCGTGTTGCAATGGCCAGTAGATGCTGGACCATGTGCCGGGATTGTTCACCAGCACCATTGCGGCGATGGTAAGACCGCGAAAAACGTCGAGGGAGACAAGCCGGGTAGATAATATGGGGGACAATTCGGTTTCCTTTTTGCTTACATTCGTGGTCCTAACTATCTCGCGGTAGCGGGCGCAACGATTTCCCTTGGCCCAAGTCCAAACTCTTCCGGGCTCGGCAGGATCGACGTCGTCTCATAGTTTCGCAACGCTTCCTCCAACGCGCGGCTCTTCGCTAGCCAGGTGGACATCGCATTGTCGTACCGTGCGAGCACGCTGTCGAGCCAGTAAGGACGATTCTCCGCGAGCCATTGTTGGCGATAACTCTCGCGCAACACTGAGAGCTCTTCAGCCATCTCGCGTAACTGGTTATAGATCGCGCCGGAATAACGTCGCAGCCGCCGCACTTTTACGCGATCGCCTAGATTTAGATATGCGTCCCAATATTCACGGCTCAGTTTTTCCACTGTCTGCGTACGCCTTCCGAGATGGTCCAAACGTTGCGCGGCAAGAATCATCGCGGCAATCATCTGCGCGTTGCGTCGCGCACGTTGGCGGTTGCGCAACAAACTCTCCAGCGTGCCTTCAACTTGCAAACGCATCTGCCGAATCTTTTCGGCATTGAGACGCGCATCCATTTGAAAAGCGCTAGTGAATGGATCACGCCAGAAGAGTTCGTCGCTCGTGCGAATGCCTAACGTTGTGTTCACACTGCCTAGAGTGTGAATTGCATCAACGAACTCATGTCCTTCGTTGCGAAAGAATGCCCAATCAAAGTTCGCATCGAACCTGCTTTGATCCACCGCCCCTTGCTGCCACGACGCGGCGGCGCCGAGCACGATTCCATACCAACCCGTCTCAAAGAGTGTTTCGCCGTCATCGTCCCAGGTCGTGTTGAGCATGCCGATTGCTTCTGCCGCCTGACCGTCGCGAACGAAGTTGATGATGTTCTTTGATGAGTTATCGACGTTGGGAAAGATTTGATTCCAGCCCCAGACGCCGGGACAGACGAGTTGTTGCAGGCCGGCGTTTTTGAAAGGATCGATTCGTCCGGCGTAGTCGTCTCGCGGCGAGTAGTCCCAGTTGGCGACGATCATATCTTTCGGAATGCTCTCGATCAGGTCCGGATGATTGAGAGCGATGTCGCCCCAGAAGATCAGCTTGCGATTGTATGGCTTGAGCACGTCGCGAACGCGGTTCAGGTGTTCGAAGTAGACTGCACCCACGCCGCGCTGGCGCGCAGCCTCGCGGCTCTGTCCCTGCCCGAGTTCGAATGTTTCGTCTGCACCGATGTGAAAGAACTGGCTGGGAAAGAGATCGTTGAGTTCGCGATACCAGTCAGCGATCAGTTTGTAACTGTCCGCCTGTTGCGGTGAAAGAACGTCGCCGTATGGAGTTTCCGCAAGTGAGTTGTACTTCTCGAGTTTGAGTACTTTGTGCAGGTGACCGAAGGTTTGCTGTTCGGGCACGAGTTCGATGTGGTACGACTTTGCGTAAGCGACGAGTTCGCGGATTTCTGCCGGCGTTAATGAACCGCCTTCCGGGCCAATCAACGGATGCCCAGTGCTGGAGAACGCGTGCTCCATGTAGAAGGAGTGGAGGTTAAGTTTGTAAGCGGCGAATGTGCGCAGTTGACGTTTGATGTAATCGACGGTTGGCACTGGACCACGGCTGATGTCATCTGAGACGCCTCGCCAGCGCATCGCGGGCCAATCAACGATGTGGACGCCGGGTAAGAAAGCGGTGCGGCCTTCGCCGCGCACGAGTTGTTTGAGAGTTTGGAGTCCGTAGAAAACTCCCGCAGCCGAACCGCCGGCGACGACGACGCCGTTTTCGGCAACGTTTAGCACATAGCCTTCTTCATTGAGGTTGGTCGGTACTTTGATCTTCGCCGCTTTCAAAGCAGCCAGAATCACCGGCAGCTTGATGTCTCCGATTAAAATCGCTTTGCGATCTCGCCCACCTCTAACCCTGAGACTAAATTCCATTCCAAAGTCGTTGGCGGCGAAACGATCTTCCGCTGAACGCGGATCCGCGAGCACGATGTGCGCGCGATCGATTCGAAAAATCTCGTCGCTAACAGTCACCTCACGCGGCTGCGGGATCACCATTACGCGCGCGACGCCGCCCTGCGCATGCGCTTCAGCCGCAGCGCCGCAGAGAACGATCAGACCAAAAACAAGAGTTCGTGTTAGAGTATTTGGCAATCTCTGGGTCCTCGTTGGATTTGTTTTGTAGGACTTTATCACAGAGATCCGAACCCGAATGTCTTTAATGCTCGCAGAGATCGCTGAGCAACCCGCCGCACTCGAACGCACCATCGCGGAGGAGCGAGGCAAGATCACAAAACTCGGCAGCCTGCTCAAAGATCGCGACATCAAGCTGATCGTTCTCGTCGCGCGCGGCAGTTCCGACAACGCGGCACTGTTTGGCCGTTATCTTCTCGAAATCACGACCGGGATTCCTGTTTCACTTTCGGCGCCGTCGGTGCACACGATCTACGGCGCGCGGCTCAAGTTGGACCATGCGCTCGTGGTGGGTGTTTCGCAATCAGGCGAAGGTGAAGACATCAATCGCGTGCTCGAGAATGCGCGACAGGGCGGGGCGTACACCGTCGGGATCACGAACGAGCCAAACTCGTCGATGACCAAACTCGTTGACGAGATCCTTATGACGCACGGCGGTCCGGAACGATCTGTCGCGGCGACGCGAACGTTCACGGGGCAGATGCTTCTCTTTTACATGCTCGCTGGGGCGTTGGCCCACAAAACATTGCCGTTTTCCTACGAGACGATTCCTCAGTTTGTCGCGGGTGCGTTGGAACAACGGCCTGCGATCGCAGAACTCGTGCAGCGTTATGTGTTCATGGAGAACTGCGTCGTTGTTGGGCGTGGCCTGGCGTATGCAAACGCGTACGAGATGGCGTTGAAGTTGATGGAGACGTGTTATGTAGTTGCCGAACGTTTCTCGTCAGCCGACTTCCTGCATGGACCACTCGCAATGGTTGAGCGTCATTTTCCCGTCATTCTCTTTGCGCCGCCAGGAGTCATGCTGCCCGGAGTGAAGAGTTTGATCGAACGGCTGCGTGAGCTGCATGCGGACACCCTTGCGATCACGAGTGATGCTGAGGCGGCGCGATTGTGCTCGCGGTCGATCGTGATGTCGAAAGAGATAGACGAGTTTCTCGCGCCTATTCCTTACATTGTGCCCGGCCAGCTCTTTGCAGCGTTGTTGGCGGAAGCGAAAGGGTTGAATCCTGACGCGCCGCGATCGTTGTCTAAAGTGACCCGAACGCTTTGAGCCACAAAGAAGCACAAGAGGCACAAACGGCTTAACACACATGCCGCTGAAGATCGAACTTAAAGACCGCACTCACAATCCTGTGTACGCGCAAGTACGCGAGCAAGTCGAGGCTCACATTCGCAACAAAACGATCACCTCCGGCGAATCACTTCCCTCTCCTGCCGCCCTCGCTCAAGAACTTTCCGTCGATCGAGGCGAGATCCAGCGCGCGTATTTCGAGTTGGAGCAACTGGGACTCGTCACCAAGCACACCGGGAAAGACTTCCTCGGCAAACAGAAGATCGATTATCGGGTTTCGTAATTCACACACGTCGCTAAAGCGACTCCCCATCATCCCTGCTTCTTTTCTCCCGGCGTTGAAACGCCGGGCTAAAGTCATATCGACGCTACGCGTCGCAACCAAGCGCCGCTACAACACGCCCTACGCGTCGTCTTTTGGCGCTTGTGACGAAGGCAAGTAACGCGTGCTATGCTTGCCCCCGCACACATATAGCAAACAGAACAAGCAGGGCAAACGAGCAAGGGCAACAAACGTGCGAAAGTGGCGGAATTGGCAGACGCGCCAGACTTAGGATCTGGTACCGAAAGGTGTGGGGGTTCGAGTCCCCCCTTTCGCACCACGTTTGGACAAGTACAAGGACGCAGACACGTACAACGACACACGCACAACCCACAAAGATGAAAACTGAGTTAACAGACGTCTCCCAAACTCGCA
>DASZDV010000399.1:0-10068 GCA_035941575.1 Pyrinomonadaceae bacterium | reverse complement strand
CATTTCGAAAGCTACATTATTCACGAAGACGAAGAGGGCTGGAAGTTTGCCGAAGCGTTGATTGAGAAAGCGAAGCAGGGCGTTCACGTGCGACTCATTTACGATTGGTTGGGTGGATTTGGAAAAACCTCCCGATCTTTTTGGAAAACGTTGCGTGCAGGCGGCGTCGACGTGCGTTGCTACAACCCTCCGCAATGGGATTCGCCGTTGGGGTTGCTCAGCCGCGATCACCGGAAGACACTCACCGTCGATGGTCGAATCGCTTTCGTAACTGGTCTATGCGTTGGACGCATGTGGGGCGGTGTTCCTGAAAAGCGAATCGAACCGTGGCGTGACACCGGAGTGTCAATTGAAGGTCCGGCTGTTGCGGACGTCGAATATGCGTTCGCGTATCTATGGGACGTGATCGGCCCGCGGCTTCCTGACGATGAAATCGCCAAAAGAGATGCCATTCCGAACGCAGGTGACATGAGCCTGCGGATCGTGGCGACGGTCCCTGCAACTGCGGGAATGATGCGTTCCGATCAGCTCGTGGCCGCGTTGGCGAGAAATCGTTTGTGGCTCACAGATGCTTACTACGCAGGAACGACTTCATACGTGCAGGCGCTACGCGCCGCAGCCGCAGACGGCGTTGACGTTCGTCTTCTCTTACCAAACGGAACTGACATTCCGGTTCTCAGGCCGCTGTCGCGGGCGGGTTATCGCCCGCTGTTGGAAGCAGGTGTGCGCATCTTCGAGTGGAACGGCACGATGCTTCACGCGAAGACAGCGGTCGCCGACTGTCGTTGGGCGCGCGTCGGTTCCACGAACCTCAACATCGCGAGTTGGTTCGGTAACTGCGAGTTAGACGCAGTCGTTGAGGACGAAGGTTTTGCTCGCAAGATGGAAGAGATGTACCTCGAGGATCTAACAAACGCTACCGAAGTCGTATTGGACGCTCGGCTGAAAGTGCGTGCGCCTGGCGAGCCGCGGCACCATAACCGTTTTGCGACGAGCGGCGGTGGAAGTGGCGGTCGTGTTGCAGCGGGTGCACTCCGTATTGGTAACGCGGTTGGGGCGGCGTTTGCCGGAAAGCGGGTGCTTGAACCAGTTGAAGCGCGGTTAATGCTGCTCGGAGGTCTTTCCCTCCTGTTGCTCGCGGCTCTTTTCATATACGTTCCCGGCGTGTTGGTCTATCCCGTCGTCCTGGTCGCAACATGGTTCGCGATTGCGCTCTTGTACGGTGGCTACAAATTGCTTCGGAAGAAAGATCAGCAAAGCGCTGGTGAACCCGAACCGGACCATGTGCCGGTTAAAGAGCAACAAGGATGACGTTCAAAACCGGAAGTCCGCGACAACGGGTAAGTGATCTGAAGCGATGTATGAGAGACGACTCCGGTGAATTGTGACCTTTACCGCGTCGAGTGGTGAGTCGTAATAAATGTGATCCACATGGGCCAGCGGCAGGATTCCGGGATAGCTGCGAGCACGGCCCAGACGACGTCGAGGCTCAGCCGTGTTGAAGTGCATCTCCAGGAGATGCGAGGCGAGTCCACGCGGCCACTCATTGAAATCTCCTAATATTAATCGCGGCGTAGCCTCACGCGAGCCGTGACTCAGGACGTCGAGAAGCTTCTTCGCCTGGTAGCGTCGTTCGAAGTAGCCTGTTCCCAGGTGCACATTGAAAATACGCAAACGATGTTGCTCTGGTGATCTTAGTACCAACTCCAAACAGCCACGCGGTTCATACTTACGCCAGGTAATGTCGTGATTGTGACAGGAAACGATTGGTAAACGTGTGAGCACGGCGTTACCGTAAGCACTACCGTACAAACGACGATTCTCGCCGGTTCGGAAATGAAGTCCGAGCTCTTCCGCGATCGACCGCACTTGATTACGATCGCGTTCCGCATGATCCATCCCAACCACTTCCTGCAAAGCAACGACATCGGCATTGATTTCCTTCAAGACCTCCACAATCCTTTGCGGACGAACACGGCGGTCCAGTCCGCGACATTTGTGAATGTTGTAAGTAGCGATCCTGAGATTAACCATTGCCGGAATCAAAGATAGTTTATAATGTATTCACCCCTTCCGGCCCCTTTTCATTAACCAACTTTTCAAGGAGTTCATCATGTTGCGCAGGGCGTTTGTCTTAGCAATTTGTATGTGTTTCGCGCTTTTAGTTCCAACTTCGGAAGGCCAGGTAATCGGCCAACCTTATCGATTGAGTGACAAGGAGGTCGAGAGAATCATCCGCCGCATTGAACAACAGTCAGATCACTTTCGTTCAAGCGTGGATTCCGCGCTCGACAAGAGCCGTTTCAATGGCAGCAATCGTGAAGACGACATCAACTCGTTCATCAAAGACTTTTACGAACAGACAAAACGGATGCGAGATCGTTTCGACAAACATCAATCAACTTCTCCCGACGTCGAAGCGGTGCTCGACCGCGCTGCACGCATAGACGACTTCATGCGACGCAATCGACTTTCATCGAAAGCTCAGGACGATTGGTCGACGTTGAAGAACAGTCTCGATGAATTGGCTTCGGCTTATAACGTAAGCTGGCGTTGGGATGGCTATCGAACCACACCAGCCATCGTTTCGCCGACGGGAACGGCAGTGGCCGGCGTCCCTTACCGTGTCTCCGATCGCGAGGTTGAAAAAATACTTCGCCGGATCGAGCAACAGTCTGATCGCTTTCGTTCAGCACTCGATTCGTCGCTCGACAAGAGTCGCTTGAACGGAACGCGTGAGGAGGATGAAATCAACCGGTTTGTGAAGGAGTTTTACGAACAGACAAAGACACTCCGCGATCACTTTGACGACCATAAGTCCACGAGTGCGGACGTTCAAGCCGTATTGGATCGGGCCGCAAGCATCGACTCGTTCATGCGACGCAATCCGATGCGGAGGAATGATGCGGCGCGCGAATGGAATCGGTTGCGTGGAAACCTCGACGAGCTCGCTCAGGTTTATAACGTGAGCTGGCAGTGGCGGTACTGAGATACCGATCCGTTTGGTTTAGTTACTGGACTCGGATCAGAGTAAACTCTCCAAAAATTTTTTGCTTGATGTCGATTTCGGCAGTGGCCGTTCGACTTAATATAGAGAGTTCCGATTTCCAGTAGCTACCAAAAAGGAAACGAAAAGATGAGCACTGTACGCGTACTCGTAGGCACCCGTAAGGGCGCATTTATTCTGACCTCGGATGGAAAACGTGAAAAATGGGACGTAAGTGGCCCCCACTTTGCCGGATGGGAGGTCTATCACATGAAATGTTCGGAGGCGGATCCGAACCGCATTTATTCGTCCCAAACAAGCGGCTGGTTTGGACAAATAATTCAGCGCTCCGACGATGGCGGCAAGACGTGGTTCCAACCAGGCACTCCCGCCGGCGCGCCAACTAGAACACCCGAAGGTATGCCGATGGGTGAGAGCAATAAGTTCGTTTACGACACGTCGCCCGAAACCGGCAAACCGCTAACGACACATCAGTTTTATGACGGCAAGCCACATCCATGGGAGTTCAAACGCGTGTGGCATCTTGAACCGTCACTCGACAATCCAGACGACGTTTATGCCGGCGTCGAAGATGCAGCCTTGTTCCGCTCGACTGATGGCGGTCAGACGTGGAATGAACTTTCGGGACTGCGTGGCCATGGCACAGGATCGCAGTGGCAGCCCGGCGCAGGCGGCATGTGTCTGCACACAATCCTGTTGGACCGTGCCCAGCCGGAAAGAATCGTTGTCGCCATTTCCGCCGCCGGTGCATTTCGCAGTGACGACGCTGGCGCGACGTGGAAACCGATCAATAAAGGACTGCACTCTCAGTACATTCCGGACCCTACAGCAGAAGTGGGCCACTGCGTTCATCACGTGGCGAAGCATCCGTCAAATTCAAACGTGCTCTTCATGCAGAAGCACTGGGACGTCCTGCGCAGTGACGATGCAGGCGATTCATGGCACGAAGTCAGCGGCAACTTACCGAGTGATTTCGGATTTGTGGTCGACGTTCACGCACATGAGCCCGAGACGATCTACGTTGTGCCGATCAAGAGCGATAGCGAACACTATCCGCCCGATGGCAAGCTGCGCGTCTATCGGAGTCGAACTGGCGGCAACGAGTGGGAGCCGCTCACGAAAGGTTTGCCGCAAAACGACTGCTACGTAAACGTGTTGCGCGACGCGATGGCGATTGACTCACTTGATTCATGCGGTGTGTACTTCGGCACCACTGGCGGCCAGGTGTATGCATCGCCTGATTCCGGAGATACATGGGCGCCGATCGTTCGAGATCTTCCCGCCGTGCTTTCCGTGGAGGTCCAGACGCTGAAATGATTGTGGTTGCACTGCCGGCACATTTGCGAGCACTAGCGGGCATCAGCGGAGATGTGCAACTCGACATCGAAGGTGAAGTGACCCGGCGCTCGATTCTCGATGCACTCGAGGCTCGTTATCCGATGTTGCGGGGAACAATTCGCGACCACGTTGCGGGAGAGCGCCGTCCGTTGCTGCGGTTCTTTGCCTGCGGTGAAGACGTGACCCATGAGCCGGCGGACACTCCGTTGCCGCCGCCAATCGCATCGGGAGCAGAGCCGTTTTACATCATCGGCGCCATCGCGGGTGGTTAAGTATCGGCCACGGAGGAACACAGGTTTTCAGCCCGCCTTGACGCCGAGGATTGCGGAGTATCAAATTATTGACGTATGCAAACGCGGTCTCACGCGATCGGGAAGCAAAGTTATACCCGGCTGCTGCTGATTTTTCTGGCGTGGACGGCTTACGGTGTCTTTTTTGCAAGCCAGAGCATGTTCAGGCGGGGGATTTCGAACGGGTTTGCAGATTTGCCGCGGCATCTTTTCCCATGGCTTCTCTGTGCGTATTGTTGGGCCGTACTCACACCGCTGGTCATACACCTCACTTCACGATTTCCGTTTGCGAAAAATCGATTTTTCCGGGCGTTCGCTGTTCACATTCCAGCTGCAATCGTTTTCTCGTTGGTGCAGTTGGGTTTGTATTCTGCTGTTGCCAGTCTTCTTTCCGGCTCTGGGATAAATGGTTTCGTCCGTCTTTATAAGGAATTGATCCCGGAGGAGTTTCACCAGAGCGTACTGGTCTACTCATTGATCGTTGCCATCTATTCCGGGCGACATCTCCTCTTTAAATCAGATCGACTGGAAAAACAGCCCGTCCAAAGCGAACCGCAAAAGGACCCGGCCTCGCCCTATCTTTCTCGCGTCTCGATAAAAGTTAATGGGCGGATTGTGCTTTTGAACACCGACGATATCGCGTGGATAGCGTCGGAAGGGAATTACGTAAGCCTGCACAGCAAAGGCAAGAGTTATCTGTTGCGCGAGACGATGAATGGGATGGAGGAAAAATTGGATCCCGCGGCATTTGTGCGACTGCGGCGTTCGACGATCGTTCGCATCGATCAGATTCAGGAGCTTCACCCGGCATCGCAGGGCGAGTTTGAGGTTGTGTTAAAGGATGGAACTACACTCTCGTCGAGCCGCCGCTATCGCAAGAATCTTCAGACGGCTCTGAAGATCTGATTTCCTCACTCCGTTATCACCGCATTTCACTAATACCTATCCGCATTTCACAAATTAGTTGAGCCTGGTCGTGTGTGCAACTAGACTTGGGCACCCATGAAAGAACGAAAGGAACACTGTTTATGAGAAACCTGTTTCTGATCTTGATCGCAGGTCTTGTGTTTTGCGTTTCCGGCCGCGTTTCTGCCTCGGCTCAAACAAACGTTTCCGATGCCGACAAGGAAGCGATCAAACAGACGGCGCTCGATTACGTCGAGGGCTGGTACGAAGGAAACTCTGAACGGATGGAACGCGCGCTACACCCTGATTTGGCAAAACGTGTTGTTATGCGCGACGACAAGGGGCGGACGCGTCTCGACCAGATGAGTGCAATGGGTTTGGTAATGGCTGTAAAACGCGGCGGCGGCAAGGATACGCCCAAAGAGAAGCAACAAAAAGACGTTACGATTCTGGATGTTTTCGAAAATGCCGCCAGCGTTAAGGCTGTGATGTCGGGTTGGATCGACTACATGCACATGGCGAAAGTCAACGGTCGCTGGGTCATCGTCAACGTCCTCTGGGAATTAAAGCCAAGGCCACAAACTAGTGGCGGAGGATAATTGCACCCGTCATGGAAAGCTGATTTTCTTCAAAAAGGCTTGGAACCGTGGATCGTTGCGGAGAGAGTCGAGCTTTGGATCCGTCTTCGTTTGCACAATGTCAATACTGCTTTGGGCATACGCCTTTTCAAGTAGATCGAGCGCGCGTTGCTGATCGTCAAGCGCGGCGTAGACAGTTGCCATTAAATAGGACGAGACGAAGTGCTGTTTTGAGTCTTCCTCGAGTTCGGCCAGGAGCTTTCTAGCCTCACCACGGTTTCCCGACATCGCATAAGCGTGGGCCAGCGATGCAACGGCAAGCTGGACTCGGTTGCTCGTTTGGACCGCAGCCTGAAACTCCGCAATCGCCTGAGGAAACATCCCTTTCTGTTCGTATGCTAATCCGAGTCTCTGACGCCCAATCGGAATCGACGTGTCCAAAGCCACGGCGCTTTGTCCAATTGCGATCGCCGCGTCGGTACGGCGGGCAATGTAGTGGATGTAACTGTAGTTCGCGACTATTGGAATCGAGTACGGATCCAGTTGCGCGGACCGTTTCGCTTCGCTGAGTGCTTCTTCAGTCCGGCCGTTGTAAGCCAGGAATATTGCGTAAAAGAGATGGACGTACGAATAGTTCGGGTTTAGTTCTATGCTCCGCTTGAAATCCGCTTCGGCACCGGACCAGTCTCTTTCTTTCCACCTCACGTGTCCGCGCGAAGCGTAAGCCTCGGCTAATTCGGGATCGAGTTTGATCGCTTTCTCTGCCGCTTCGCGTGCTGGCGGGACCGTGTCAGCCGGCGACATCGCACCTGCCATGGCGTCTGGAATTCCGAGCATGAGATGGGCATCAGATACACCAACGTACGCCAGCGCGAAGTTCTCATCGAGCTTGACGGCCTTTTCAAAATACTCAAGGGCCTTCCGATCATCGTCGACGGTTCGCCGGTTCCAGTGGTATCTGCCGCGAAGGTATAGCTCGTAGGCTTCAGGATTCGCAGTGTATTTCTTCGTCAGGTTCTCAGCGGCGCCAGACAGTTTTCGTTCCAGCTTCTGCGAGACGTCACGCGCGATGTCGCTTTGGAGAGTTAGAAGATCGGCTTGCTTGCGATTGTATTGCTCGCTCCAGATGACGTTCTGCGTTTGCGTGTTGACCAACTCCAAACTTAACTTCAGATCATCACCGCGTTGTATTACTTTGCCTAGCAACACAGCCTGCACTCGCAATTCGTCGCCAATCGCTCTCGCAGAAGTCTCCTTACCTTTGTAATGAAAAACTGCACTTGCTGATTTGACTGATAAGTTGGGAACCTGCGACAAACTGCTAATCAAGGTCTCTGTCATTCCATCAGAAAGATATTCCACGTCAGCATTGCCGCTCCCGTTAACAAACGGCATCACGGCGATCGACTGGATGGGAACTTGCTTCTCTCGTGAAAAATAGAAGTAGGCGCAAACGGCGATAACCACGGCCGCAAGCACTGCAACGCCGATCAGCGCGGTTCTGTGTTTCGGTTTCGGTTGCTCCGGACTCTGCCTTATGTGAGGTTGCGGCAGCACAGTTGTTTCAGCAGTTGATCGATGTATGTCCTCATGAGTAGCCGGCCGCGCAAGAGTAGCGGTCCTGTCCTCGCTCGTTGAACTAATCAACGAGGAACCATCGACGCGGCAGAAGACAAGCGCGTCGTCAGTTTCAACGCGGTTACATTGAGGGCATCGTTTCATCTATTCAATTCTACTCGGGGAAATTAAGCCGCTTCTCCAGTTCCGCGAACCGGGGATCGTCGCGCAGCGGATCCATGTTTGGGTCGGTCTTGATTCGCGGTAAGAACCAATCGCGTGACTGATAGGCTTTTTCAAGTTCGGCAAATGCCAAATCCTTTTCACCGAGCGCAGCATAGACTTCGGCAACCCAGTAATTGATTATGTACTTCGTTTTCTCCTCGCCCTTCCATTTTTTTAAGACCGCCTCAGCGTCTTGCCGGCGACCTAACTTCGCATAGGAATAGGCGCGATCGAAATAGAAGGGATAGTCAGACTGAAGAGGCTTTTCCGAAATCGCGAGCGACTCCGCATACATCCCGTTTATGTTGTATATGCGAGACATCCAGTTGCGCGGTGTCACGTTAGTAGGATCAAGATCGTAAGTCTTTTTGGCCTGGTCCAACGCTTTATCAAACTGGCGCGCAAACATGTAAACGGCCGCGAAGTTTGCACCTTGCGTCAGTGCCAGCGGTTCGAGTTCCATTGCGCGTTTCATTTCTGCAATTGCTTGATCGTGACGTCCCATGGGACTCAGGTAGACCCACGCGTAGCGATAATGTGTTAACGCAATGTTTGGATCGAGTTCGAGTGCGCGCTTGAATTCGCGTTCTGCAGTTTTCCAGTCCCAGTCATAAACCGACGCAATAACTCCGGCGACCGTGTGCGCTTCCGGCAGTTCGGGATCGAGTTCGAGCGCTTTGGCTGTTGCAGCCTTGGCCTGCGGCATCGACTCCTTGGGCGACATGTAAGGATACGAGGGCATGACAGCGTAAGCTTCCCCTATTGCGACGTAAGCCAGCGCAAACGACGGATCGAGCTTTATCGCCTGTTGGTAAAGTTCAATGCTGCGGCGAATGTCTGCGTCGGTTCGTTTCGCGAAGTGGAAGCGGCCTTTGAGGTAAACCTGATAGGCTTCGTTGTTGTTGGTGTAGCGCTTGACGACGCCTTTATTCTCGTTCCCGGTGAGTTTTAATTGCAGTTTGTCGGTGATGTTTGCCGCAATCTCGCGCTGCGTGATCAGCAGATCAGACATTTTGCGTTCGTACTGCTCGCCCCAGAGCGACTTGTTGTTTCTGACGTCAACTAATTCGACGGTGATGTTGAGATTGTCACCTCGTTTGATGAAACGGCCGGTCATCACGGCATCAACCTCCAGCTCACTCGCGACCTTCGAGACGTCTATGTCCTTGCCTTTGTAACGCATGACGGAGCTGGCTGGGCTAACTTTCAAACCGGGTAATTGCGACAAGCGGAAGATCAGAGACTCTGCCAGTCCGTCGGATAGGTAATCCGTATCTGCATCGTCGCTTCTGTTTTGAAAGGGAAGAACGGCGATCGAGGTTATTGAGCCAGTGGCAACTGACGATCGATTTTTGACGAGCCAGTAAGCAACACCGGCAGTAAGAAGAACCAAAACTGCGATCGTCGCTGCCACACCCCGTTTGTGCTTTTTTATTTCACTGACGAGATATTCGGCGCTTGATGCAGTGGGGGTTGTCGAGCCGGTTGAAGTTGATTGAATGCCCGTTGCGGTGCTAATGGGCGCCGTCGTTGATACTGGTGGTACGGTCGTGTCGAAATCTTTCGTCGCCTCTGTCGAGGTTTCCAGTTCGCGTCGCAGCTCTTTCAACTCAGTAGCGACGTCCTTAATTGTTTGGTAGCGCTCATCCTTGTCTTTCGCGAGACAGCGACGAATGATCCGTTGTAAATCTGCGGGTGCCGTTGGGTTGAAGTCTTTGATTGGCGGCGCCGGTTCGTAGATCAAACTGTGTAACGATTTAATTATTGAATCGCCGTGGAACGGGCGTTTCCGCGTGGCGGCTTCAAATAAAATGCAACCGAAGGAAAAGACGTCAGAACGTTGGTCCACGTCCTCGGGCTTACCCTGTGCTTGCTCAGGTGACATGTAGCCAACAGTTCCGAGGATCACTCCGGGCGACGAGTGCGGCGGTAGCGCTGCCGTTACTGCTTGCGAGAGTTCGTCTTGGTTCTCGAGTCTTTGCGTTGGCTCGACGAGTTTCGCCAGTCCGAAATCGAGAATCTTCGCGTATCCATCACGCGAGACCATGATGTTGTCGGGCTTCAGATCGCGATGCACGATTCCCGCGGCATGCGCCTTCGATAGACCCTGAGCGACGTGTTGCAAGATGCGCAGCAACTTCGGCAGCTCTGCATGTTCTTGATGAAT
>DASZDV010000398.1:0-2963 GCA_035941575.1 Pyrinomonadaceae bacterium | reverse complement strand
CTGGGGCGACGTGGTCGGAAGATGGTGTTTCGCTTCATAAGGAATCGCGCGTTCAGTTCCTGCGAATGACTTCATCAACGGAGGGCACCGGCGCAACGACCACTCAGACTCAGATCTGTCATCAACGCAAATACTTCGAAGGCACTTATGCCGCCCGCGTTCGCTTTACCGACGCTCCAGTATCTGGACCGGGCGGCGACCAGATCGTGGAAAGCTTCTACACGATCGCCCCGCTGAAGGCGCCGATGGATCCTGACTACAGTGAATTGGATTATGAGTACTTACCGAATGGCGGCTGGGGCATCGATGGACCAACGCTCTACGCCACGACCTGGGAGACGTTTAGTCCGGAGCCAAACTGGAAGAAAGACAACGTCTTCAAAACAACTAACGGCACTCAGGCCGGCTGGCACACGCTCATAACGCAGGTCATGGACAAGAAGGTTCGTTATTTCGTCGATGGAAAATTATTTGCCGAACACGGTGATGAGTATTATCCCGAAGACACAATGTCAATCAACTTCAATCTCTGGTTTATTCGCGACGGAATGACAAAGTCGACGGAACGACGCCAGTATCAGGAAGACATTGATTGGGTGTTTTTCCAGGCCAACACTGCTCTAACGCCGCAACAGGTTGAATCAGCGGTGGCAGCAATGCGACGGTCATCACGCAGCTTCCGCGACACGGTGCCTGCTAAAGTTCCGGCGCTCGTGAGTCCGTGCAATTTTTAACCACAGATTAAGCGGGTGGTTGTGTTTTATCCTTCTCCGGACGAGTGGTTTCCTTTTTGTGTTTTAGCCACTCGTCGATGCTTTCGCGAATAAACTCGCCCATGTCCTCGAATTCGCGCGCCGACTTCTCCCAGAACTCGCGAAACTTATTTGAATCGAAAGCAAAACCGTAGCCGCGTCCAAAACCCCTTGATGGTCCAAGTTCGTCTTCGTAGTAAGCCGCGAGCTGACGCGACGCCATCGCTACGACTGTTAACGAACTGCCCACCGGCAACGCATCAAACACCACCCCCACATTCGGATCAAGTTCTTTGAGACGCGTGAGCACTCGATTGTATTGTTCGGTGCAGAACGCCGCCGCGTCTTCCTTGCCACCAGTCCACTCCGATTGCAGTGCCATACGCGACGTGCGTCGCAGCACATTAATCAGCTTCACCAACTCCTTCTCTCTCTCCATATCTTTTACCCTGCCAATCCTGTTTTAATCTTGCTCATCTCGGTCTATTTGCAGCCTACGTAAAGCGGCACGCATCGTCCCCTTTTATGCCTTGGCCTACCCCCTCTGAAGACGAACCCTCTACCAAACGGAGGCACAAACTCCGGCTCATCCACTTCGAAGTACGCCAGCAACTCGCGCGCAGCGATCCTTGTCACTTCCGGCGAAGACGACTCGCTCAGCGGCGTGAACAACGGCTTGATGGCCGGCTCAAGCTCGCTCAGTCGATTAAGTACACGGTTGTACTGCGCCACGCAAAACTGCGTCGCATCCGGCCCAGCCTTGGTCCAGGCAGCATAACCAGCTGCGCGCGCGATGCGTCGCAACACGTTAAGTAGTTTCACTGTTTCTTTTTCCATCCAGGTCACCTCGTCTAGGTTATAGCTTCAACTTTCTCGCGCAACAGTCTCTTGCCGTGATGAATTCTCCACTTCACCGTCGACAACGGAACTCCCATAAATGCCGCAATGCGCTTGAGCGGCATCTCGTCCAGAAAACGCAGCCGCAAAGGCATTGCGTAATCGGATGGCAGACTGTCGAGCGCTTTTATCATTTCCTCGTCGCGTTCTTTCTCGGCGAGCGGTCGCGCCAGTGCTTCGATCGTTTCGAGCAACGCCTCGTCGAGTGCCACTCGCTTACTTAGCTGCGCCGTCTCGCTCTTGCTAAATCGCAAAGCGCGATGACGTGTTATCGCCGACAACCACGCCGGAAACTTGCGCGGCTCCTCGATGCCTGGCAGCGCCTTGAAAGCGAGCAACAAAGAGTCCTGCGCTACGTCTTCCGCGTCATCCGCCCCGACGATCGATCTTGCGAGTCGCACAACGGCAGGCCGGTAGCGCACGACGAGCTCTTCAAACGCCTCCAGGTTGCCGAGAATCGCCGCCAGTACCAGTACTTCGTCGGGCGATTCAGACCGTATCATCCGCACTCCGCGTTTCGATCAAAACGTCCTTCATTTGTATAGAGACATGTTACGAGGGAAAAGTTAGGTGGGTTTGAGAAAAAATCTCTGTGCAACCTTTGTGCAACCTCTGTGTCCTGTGTCTCCGTGGTTTGTTGTTGCTCGGAATTCATCAACCACAGAGGCACAGAGGACACAGAGACTGCACAGAGAAAAATGGTTAAAACCGTAGTTACAAATACCTCTCTCTCACAATGCCGACGTGATGTAGCACGTGTCCAATCATGAAATATGCGATTGCGCGTGCGGTCATCGGATGCGTGACTACGTTGCACCAACGCTGTCCCTGCTCATCGGTCAGGTTCCTGAGCAGAAACTCGGTGGCGCTGCGAACACTCTTAAATTCCGAAATCAGATCCGGCAGGGTACGGCTCGAAACGTCGACATTACCGGCATACAGCTCTTCGTCCATCCGATAGACAGGCGACTCATCGCCTCGCGCGGCGGCCAACGCGCGATAAGCGAAGACCCTTTCCGTATCGATGATGTGCATCAACAACTGTTTGATGGTCCACTTCCCCTCAGCATATCGATAGTCGTGTTTCCCTTCGGGGATTGCTTCGAAGAAATCGACTGTTTCAGTCGAGTTCTGCGTCAGGATTGTCGTTAAGTCGCCGTTCGGAATCAGGTCGAAATACTTCTGATAGGCGGGGTGATATTCGTTCGGTTCAGGTCTTTGCATGGACAGATTTTACCGGATCGGCGCGGTTTATTCGCAAATCATAGGAAAACCTTGAGATGCGACCCCGGCGCTGGGGTATGATAGAGCCGC
>DASZDV010000397.1:0-2976 GCA_035941575.1 Pyrinomonadaceae bacterium | reverse complement strand
CGTCGTGCTCTTTGGCAAGTTTGCAGAAACAACCGGCGATGCTCAGACAAACTTCGAGTCAGTCCGACGCCTCGCCAGTTTCGAAGCCGGATCGGCTGAGGCGCCAGCGCCGCTCACTTTTATCGAGTGTGAAGGCGTCAGTGCGTGGGAACAGATCGCAAAGCCTCGCCGAACCTACGACGTGATCGTTGACGCGCTCTTTGGCACCGGCCTCGCGCGCCCTCTTGAAGGCGTGTTTCTGAAAGTCATCCAACATCTTTCAATGCTCAGACAAGCTCGCGAGCGCGCCGGTGGAACCAAACCGCTCGTGTTGTCGATCGACATACCGTCAGGCCTCAACGCCGACAAACCAGATCCGATTGGACCAGCAGTACGCGCGGATGTGACTGTCACGTTTACCGCTGCGAAGCCTGCCAACGTTCTGCCACCTGCGAGTGACTTTGGCGCCGAACTCATTGTTGCCGACATCGGTTCTCCCTCGTCTTTGATTGCGGCCATGAAGCCGTGGCTGTTCCTGGTTGAAGCGGAAGATGTTCAACGTTGGCTTGCCAGCACTCGTTACACTCCGGAGTCTTATAAGAACACTCACGGTCACGTGTTAATTGCGGCTGGATCGCGTGGATATTCGGGTGCGGCGGCGCTCTGTGGCAACGCCGCGATGCGAAGTGGCGCGGGACTGGTGACCGTCGCGACGCCTAACTCGGCGCAAACTTCAGTAGCGAATCGCGCAATGCCGGAAGTGATGACTACTGCGTTGGCGGAAACGGATCGCGGTGCAGTGAGCGACGACGCTGTCGATCATTTTCTCCGGCTGGCTACGAAAGCTACCATCGTGGCGCTTGGGCCGGGTTTGACTTCTGATGATGAACGCACGCGAAGATTTGTGCGCGAGATCGTGGAGCGTCGATCGCGTCCGTGTGTGATCGATGCCGATGGTTTGAATTGTCTCGCGCCTTGGCCTAAGGATTTAGTTGGTTCAGAAGCACAGCCGTTGGTGTTGACGCCGCACCCTGGTGAAATGATGAGGTTGATAGGCGCTAATAGTCGTGCGGCGCTTGAGGATCGAGTCGAGGTGGCGCGTAAGTTTGCTACGGATCAGAAGGTGATACTCGTGTTGAAGGGTTCACGACCATTGGTCGCTTCGCCCGACGGTCGCGTGTTCATTAATCCCACCGGCAATGCGGGACTCGGCACCGCAGGGTCGGGAGACACGCTTACAGGTCTGATCTCCGGTTTCCTTGGGCAGGCTTACGGAACTCTCGGCGATAAAGCCGATCCACTCGGAGCAACCATCGCGGCGTTATACGTTGGCGGGCTTGCGGGTGATCTTGCGGCGCGAAAACTCGGCATGCGCACGATGGTCGCTTCGGATATTCGCGAACATTTTAGTGAAGCAATTCGATCGCTCGATCCCGAAGGCGAGCATCCATGAACGTCACCGCCACGCACATTTCCGAGAGCGAGTTCACGAGTTCCTCGCCGGAACAGACTTTCAACTACGGCCATCAAATCGGCGCGCGTCTTGAAGGCGGCGAAATCCTTTTGTTGAGTGGTCCACTCGGCGCCGGCAAAACCATCTTCGTCAAAGGAATTTGCACGTCGCTCGGTATCGATGAGGAAGAAGTAACGAGCCCGTCGTTTACTCTGGTGAATCCATACGCCGGACGCCTCCAGCTCTATCATCTCGACCTCTATCGCCTCGACGAAGGCGCCAGTGCCGCTCACGCCGTCGATCTCGATGAATTATTGACCGACCAACGCGCCGTCATCGTGATTGAATGGGCCGAACGAATGGGCAACTATCCACTTCCCTCCAACGTCTGGCACATCGACATCTCCGGCGACGGCGACTCCCCCCGCCACATCCGCGTTACTCAGGCAAAACGTCAGTAGTGATAACGTGCTTGCAGGAAGTCTATACGAGTGTCGCTGATAAGATAGACCACGCGGTGTTCTTGCGTCAGTCGTCGCGACCAGGCACCGGCGAGCTTGTACCTGAGAGGTTCGGGTTTGCCAATCCCAACAAACGGTTCGCCTAGCACAGCCTCGCGCTTTACGATGTCAACAACGATCCTGGTGAGCTGTGGTAACATCGTGACGCTTTCAAAAACGAAGGAGAACCTGTAATGCCTTATCCGGAAATCATGATTCGGCCCATGCGTGAGGATTTGACGAGACTTGGCGTCGAGGAGTTGAGAACGCCCGAAGCCGTCGACGAGACGATCAAGAACAGCAAAGGTACCTTGATGGTGGTCGTGAACTCGATCTGCGGATGCGCCGCAGGAAAGGCACGGCCCGGCGTCGCGCTCGCCCTCCAGCACAGTGTCAAACCAGACAAGGTCACAACTGTTTTCGCAGGCGCCGATATCGAAGCTACCGAACGCGCGCGCAGCTACTTCACGGGTTACGGCCCGTCTTCGCCGTCTATTGCACTGTTGAAGAATGGCGAACTGGTCTACATGCTCGAGCGGCGGCAAATCGAAGGACGCGACGCATCACAAATCGCGGGAGAACTCACAAAGGCGTTTGATCAGCACTGCGCCAACTGAAGGTTGACCTAACGGCCCAACAACCTCATCACTTCCGAATGCAGCAAGACCACATCAGGCGATCGCTGCAACGCGAGAAAGTAGTTCTTCTGAAACTCACTACCGTTTTCCGACGGCGCAAGCAAGGTCCGCGCGCGTTCAATCAGCGCCGACGCGTCGTCCTCTGACATGAACGCTTCAGGCTCGCGCGTGTCCAGCGCCTCATCGATCTGCACGATCAGTTCCGACAACCGGTGAAGCCAATCGAACCACGGATCCTTCAGTACCAACTGGAGAAACTCATAACTGTTAGCGATTCGTCCGCGCGCACGCTCAAAGTCACGGCGTTCCAAATCAAGCAGCAGTTTGTGCAGACGCAACAATCCGTGCCGCAGATCTTTCAATCCCTGACGCGTCAGATCCGATGCCCTTTCGGTACTCATAAAGT
>DASZDV010000396.1:0-1975 GCA_035941575.1 Pyrinomonadaceae bacterium | reverse complement strand
CAGGGCGTAGAGGTAGGCGGCTTTCTTCAAATTCAATCCACAGCTCAATCGACTTACAACTCGCTGCAGATGAGTTTGACGCGCCGCTTCGCAAAGGGACTGCAATTCCTGGCTTCATACACTTACGGAAAATCGATCGATAACTCTTCAGGATCCACTGACGGTTCAGGCGACGCTGTTCGCGACACGGCCAACATCTTCGGCAATCAGCGTGACAATCGCGCGAATCGTGGTGTGTCAGACTTCGACCGCACGCACCGCTTTGTCTTGAGTTATCTTTGGGACTTGCCGCGTCCGGCATTGGCAGCGAAGTCGACTGCGGCTCGCGTGCTGTTTTCTAACTGGCAGGTGGCGGGAATCTTCACCGCGATGTCAGGTGTGCCAATTGATATTGTTGACGGTGGAGCCGGCGCGTTCTACGGATTGAACGCCGGAAACAATGCGCTGGCGCGGCCAAGTTGGGCGCCGGGCGCGACGCTCAGTACCGCGACCAGCAACGTGCCGCCCGGATATTTTTTCAACCCGTTCGCATTCGTGCGGCCGGTGGTGCAGTCGGGACAACTCATTCCCAGCTCAAACGGCTCGGCCCGCGCAAATGCGTTGGGTACGGACATTGGTAACGTGGGCCGCAACGTTTTGCGGGGCCCTGGTCAAACAAACGTCGACTTCTCGATCATCAAACGCTTTCGTCTTGCTGAGTCGAAGAACCTGGAGTTTCGCGCGGAGTTTTTTAATCTTTTCAATCACGTAAACTTTGGAACTCCGATCAGCAATCTCAACGTGGTCACGTCGTCAGGCGGCAGCCTCGATCCAAACACTGGACAAATTATTAATCCCGGGGACTTCGGGCGCATTGTCTCGACCACCAGCAATCCAAGGCTGATTGACTTTGCGATCAAGCTGAACTTTTGAGTCGGCCTGACGATGACTATTCGACGGAACGGCGAACAATTGCGCTAACGCTCAAGCAGTTCAGAGTTCAAACTTTAGTTTGCGTTTTCAGTTGCCAGCCGATAACACAGCTTAAAAGCTGAACTCTGAACTACCACTCCAGGAGACAACGAATCAATGACTACGCCGTCAATATTTCCACCAACCATTCGCATCGGCATTCTGGTCTATGAAGGTTTCGAGCCGATTGATGTGTGGGGCTTTACCGAAGCGTTCGCGATTGCTCGTTTCATCGGCACGAGTTACGAAAGCCCGCCGCCGTATCCGTTCGAAGTTTTATTTATCTCAAACGATGAAAGGCCAAAGGGTGAAACCAAGGCCGTGCCCGCACCAGTAAAAAGCGAAAACGGTCCGCGCGTCGCACCGGATATGTTTCGCGACGACGCGCTGAAGTTTCCTTTCGACGTGTTGATGATTCCCGGCGGAAACACACCTCCGCTGCTTGACGAAAAAAAACCGGCCCAGGTGAAGGCGCTGATGAAGTGGGTGAAAGCGATGGATAAGCGAGTGAAGCTGATGACTTCAGTATGCACCGGTGCGGCAGTGCTGGCGCACTCCGGCGTGCTCGATGGCAAACCGGCGGCAACGAATCATGCGGCGTTTGCGTGGGTGGTAACGTTTGGACCGCTCGTCCTTTGGGACAACGTCTCGCGCTGGGTGGATGCCGGTAGATATGTCACTTCCGCCGGTGTTTCCGCCGGCACTGACATGGCGTTTCATTTGGTTGACCGGCTGATGGGTCGCGCGGTAGCTGAACAAGCGGTTAAGCAGGCAGAGTATGACTGGCACCGCGATCCGCAGGAACCGATTTACTATCCACCGCAGGCCGCGCTTCCGACGCCCTCATGATCGTCCAATGTCCAGTCGATGAAAGGTTTTAGTTGTCTCACACGGATTCAGAACCGGGAGCCGTAGCGACCGGGTCGTTACGAATCCACAATCGTTTTGAGAAAAGCAGTTAATCGTAATCGGCGAAGATGTGCGTCTCGTAACGACCCGGTCGCTACGGCTCCCGGTTCTGAAT
>DASZDV010000395.1:0-13444 GCA_035941575.1 Pyrinomonadaceae bacterium | reverse complement strand
AACGTTGTCACTGAAAGAGTCCAGCGACGAGTTGAATCCGACGGTGGTTGTCCCGGCCGCAGCGATACCAACTCCCAAACGGACGCGCGGCAGTCTCGACTACGTGGCGCTGGCAGTATCAACGTGGGGCGTCGGTTATTTGCCCGTGATGCCGGGCACGTTTGGATCGCTCGTCGGCGTCGGTGTCTTTTTATTACTCGGTTCGTTGCCCCTGCAACTGGTCGCGATTGTTTTAATAACCTGGGCCGGAATTTGGGCCGCCTCGCGCACCGAACGGATCTTGAGGTTGAAAGATCCGGGAA
Source organism: Pyrinomonadaceae bacterium (assembly GCA_035941575.1). Classification (GTDB taxonomy): domain Bacteria; phylum Acidobacteriota; class Blastocatellia; order Pyrinomonadales; family Pyrinomonadaceae; genus PSRF01. Next base: position 13,142 of record DASZDV010000395.1, on the reverse strand, counting down.
AAGTGGTCGTTGACGAGGTAGCGGGCCAGATGATTGCGCTCGTGCCGCTTTCCGTCTTTGTAGTTTCGTCGTTTAAGGGCTGGATCATTATTTCGTTTACGCTTTTCCGTCTTTTTGACATCTTCAAACCCTATCCTGCGCGAAGGTTTGAGCGTCTACGCGGCGGCCTCGGGATAATGGCAGATGATTTAGTCGCCGGCTTTTACGCAGCGTTGGGTACGTCGCTGCTAATACTGATCAGGTGAGGAGCAGGGAATTGGACACAAAAAGAAGGCGAGACGAAGCTACGAGCAAAGAGACGTTGGAAGATCTGGAAGACGAGGAAGTTTCTGTGGACACGGATGAGTCGGATGGTCCAAGTCCGGACGGCACGTTTGATGAGCCCGACGAATTGAGAGACGCAGATCCTACTTAACTTTCCGGCGTTTCGGACTCGTCCGCACGGCCCAGCCAACCACGTCGCCAAAAGAAGATCAACATTCCGACGGCGATAACTATCATTACGAACAGCGCCCCGAAGTAACCATAGCGGGAATGCAGCTCCGGCATGTTGTCGAAGTTCATTCCGTAAACTCCGGCGATGAACGTCAGCGGCAGCATGATCGCAGAGAAGATCGTCAGCACTTTCATGATCTCGTTCATGCGGTTGGATACGACTGACAGGTACGCTTCCAGCGATCCACCGATCAGGTCGCGGTAACTCTCTGCGAGATCTGTCACGCGCGCAATGTGATCGTAGACGTCGCGATAAAACGGCCGCATGTCGACGGGTATAAGGTGAAACTCACCACGGCTCATGCGCAGCAGAATGTCCATCTGCTTGTTTGAAATGCGACGCAGCCGCAGCACGCTTCGCTTTAGGTCCATGATCTGCGCGAGGATCTCGTTGTTGGGCTGCTTAAGGGTGAAGATCGTTTCTTCAAGCTGGTCTATTCGCTGATCGAAATCATCGAGAACGGGAGAGTAGTAGTCGACTACCTGGTCCAGGATCTGGTGCAACAGAAACGCCGGCCCGCGCTGGCAAAGGATCGGACTCGTGCGCAGCAGTTGTTTGATATTGATAATGCTGCGAAACATGTCGTGATGATAGGTGATCACGAAGTTTGGTCCGAGAAAGCCATCCAGCTCGATCGTGTTGAACCGATCGGGGCTCGTGTCGGCGCGTACGCCGTGGACGATGAAGTAAATATAGCCGGGAAACTCTTCGACCTTCGGATAGTGTCGATTTTCGCGGCAGTCCTCGACCGTCAACGGATGGAACTTGAAGACGTCGAGAAGCACTTGTTCATCCGCTGCGGTAGGCGACTCCATATCGACCCAAATTACCACCGACTGGTCCTGCAAGAGTTCGGGTAGTTGCTCGGCTGTGACACCTTCCGTGATCTTATGCTCGCCACGCCGGTAGACGAGAATCTCCATACGTTATCTCCCTCAAGCGGTATCTGTTACCATACGGACTTTTTACTGGCAAGCAAATTACTTCGGCGCTGAGTTGTTGCTCGATATTAGGTTATGCCCATGAGGGTTTTTGTAGCAGATGATGTAAGCGACAGTGGATTGGAACCACTGCGGGCGGCCGGTCTTAGTGTGGAAAAACAGACTGGTCTAACTGGACAGTCGCTGGCCCAGGCGATAAGGGATTGTGAAGGTTTAATCGTTCGTAGCGAGACCAAAGTCACTGCCGAGTTGATGGCGAGTGCCAACGGCTTGCGAGTGATTGGACGCGCGGGCGTCGGAGTCGACAACATCGATGTTTCGGCGGCGACTATTCGCGGGATCGTGGTGATGAATGCGCCTGACGGAAACACGATCACGACCGCCGAACACACGATTGCGTTGCTGATCTCCTTGGCGCGCTCGATACCACAAGCCGACAGCAGTTTGAAAGCCGGCCATTGGGAGCGAAAGAAGTTCATTGGCGTTGAACTGCAAGGCAAAACTCTGGGCGTCATTGGATTGGGCCGAATCGGACGCGTCGTCGCGTCACGCGCACGCGCGATGGGGATGTTGATTGTTGCTTACGATCCGTTCATCGCGCCCGAGCAGGCTCGCGATCTCGAGATTGAGCTTGCGCCACTCGACGATGTGTATGCGCGCGCTGATTTTCTGACCGTGCACACGCCGTTGACTGCGGAGACACGCGGCCTGATTAATCGCGAAGTTCTTGCAAAGATGAAGAAGGGCGCGCGGATCATTAACTGCGCACGCGGTGGGCTGGTTGATGAGGATGCGCTTTACGAGGCGATCAGTAACGGATCCATCGCGGGCGCAGCATTGGACGTTTTTGCGCAGGAGCCACCGCCGGCGGATCATCCGCTATTGAAACTGGATCAGGTGATCGTCACGCCTCATCTTGGCGCGTCGACCGCGGAGGCGCAGGAGGGAGTCGCATTTACAGTCGCCGAACAGATGCGCGATTTCCTGTTGACTGGCGCGTTACGTGGCGCAGTGAATGTGCCGGCGCTCGGAATGAAAGAACTGAGTTTGTTGCAACCGTACGTTTTGCTGGCGGAGAGTCTTGGCCGTTTTCAGGCGCAATTAGTCGATAAGGCCGTGAGTGAAGTGCGAATCGAATTTGCCGGCGAAATTGTCGAGGTTGATGCGACGCCGGTGACGCGTGCGTTTCTGGCTGGGCTGTTACGCGATGTGAGCGCACGAGTAAACGTCGTTAATGCGTTTCTGATTGCCGAAGAGCGAGGAATTAAGGTTACGACTACATACGTGCGGACGAGCGGCGACATGGCGCCGGCGATTCGCACCGAGATCACGACAGAAGGATCCACGCGCAGTCTGGCTGGAACGCTCTTTGGCTACGGGCAGCAGCGACGCGAAGGTCGCATTACCGAGATCGACGGTTTTTATCTCGAAGCAACGCCGAAAGGACACATGCTCGTTACACGCAATCGCGACGTGCCGGGCGTGATCGGACAGATCGGCACGACTCTCGGTGAGGGTGGAGTGAACATCAGTCGCTTTCACCTGGGCCGGCGCGAACGGGGCGGCGAAGCGATGGCTCTAATCGAAATCGACGCCCCCGCGAGGAAAGAAACCTTACAAGCATTGCGAGAGTTGGAACAGGTAATCTCCGCCCAACCAATCGAACTGTGACTTCAGATCCGTGGCCGATACGCAGCGGGTTCACAATTCTTAACAACTTTTTACGTGTAGTTAACACGTTATGACGTATGGGCGGCGTATTATTGTCGGCCTCGGGCAAAGGTAGTGGTTGATTTGGGGCGTACGGGCGGTCGCGGGCCGCGCCGCGAAGTGGCACAATGGGCAGGGCCGCTTCAGGCGCGGCTCGCGCGCGCAAGCGCGGATCTGGGTGCGCGAGCGAACGCGGAACTTGCGCGTACAAACGCGGAACTTGCGCGTACAAATGGGGAAACTTGCGGGTGCAAACCCGGATCTGCATGCGCAACAAAAGCGACCGCGGTATCGTACCCAACTGAACCTGACATAGTTTGGAAACCAAGGAAAGAATGCTATGAAACGCGAGCAGAGCCTGTCCCTTCGTTTGGGAACCGCACTCCTGATAACGGGGTTGCTGTCGTTCCTGACGGGCTGCGTAAACAAAGCTCAGCAAAGTTTTGGACGACCTCCAGCGCCGGTCAAAGTCGCACCGGCCGTGTCGCAGGACGTTTCTACCTACCTCGATGCGCTCGGCAAGATTGTTGCGCGCGAGACGGTCGCGATCCAGCCGCAAGTGTCGGGCCGGATCATGAAGATCCATTTCACTGACGGCGCCAACGTTAAGAAAGGCCAACTGCTTTTTACGATCGATCCCCGGCCGTTCGACGCAAATCTCAAACAGGCGCAGGCCAACCTCGCGCGTGACGCTGCGTTGAAGAAGCAAGCTGAAGCGAATCTCGCGCGTGAGGTGGCGCGCGAAAAATGGGGACGCACGCAAGTCGATAGATATAGAACGCTCGTGGAACAGGGCGTTGTTGCGAGCGAGCAGTATCAACAGTTACGCGCAGACTACGACACGCTGCAAGCAAACACTGAAGCTGCGCGCGCCGCCGTACGCAGTGCAGACGAGACGATGAAAGTCGATACCGCCGCCATCGAAACAACGAAAGTTCAACTAAGTTACTGCTACATTCATTCACCCATTGATGGCCGAGCCGGACAGCGGCTCGTAGACGTTGGCAACGTTGTCAATCCCGGCGGATCAAGCGGCGGAAACTCGAATGGTTCAGAGCCGCCGAACAACGCTTTGTTGATAATCGACCGGCTCGATCCGATCTACGCCGACTTCACAATCTCACAAGCCAATCTCTCTGCCGTACAACAACAGATGCGCGCGGGTTCGTTGAAAGCCGAGGTTCGTCTGCCGGACACCGTCGAAGATCCGATCCTGGGCCAACTCACGTTTGTCGATAACGCAGTGCAGAACGAAACCGGTCAGGTCACACTGCGTGCGACGTTACCGAATCCGGACCATCGCTTCTGGCCAGGTCGTTTCGTCAACGTTCGTCTGGTGTTGAGCACAGTGCAAAGCGCAGTGCTCGTTCCGGTGTCAGCGCCGCAGACGTCAGCAAATGGACCTTACGTGTACGTAGTGAAGCCCGATTCGACCGCCGAACAACGTCCGGTTTCGTTGGGCCAGCGTCAGGGCGATCTAATCGTGGTTGAAAAAGGTGTGCAAGCCGGCGAGCGCATAGTTACTGACGGACAACTCGGCGTCACACCCGGCGGGAAAGTCACAGTTGAACAACCTCGCGAAGCAACCAGCCCCGCAGCAAGTTCGGGAGACGGATCGAAGTCATGAATCTGTCAGAACCATTCATACGGCGGCCGGTAATGACGGCGGTCCTAACGCTGTCAGTCATCCTGTTTGGCGTGATGAGTTATTTCCAACTGCCGGTTAACGATCTGCCGGCGGTTGATTATCCCGTGATTCAGGTCGTCGTCGGATATCCTGGCGCAAGCCCCGACACGATCGCGAACAACATCGCCACGCCGCTCGAACGCCAGTTCATGCAGATCAACGGGCTGGAAGTAGTGACCTCGAAGAGCACGCAGGGCGTCGCAACGTTCACGCTTCAGTTCGCACTCGAAAAGAACATCGATGCCGCCGCGACTGACGTGCAGACTGCAATCTCGCAAGCCACGGGTAGTCTTCCTGCGGATCTGCCGTCGCCGCCGACGTACTCGAAGACGAACCCGAACGATCAGCCGATCATGTATCTCGCGATGGTCAGCGATTCGGTCACGCCCGGACAACTCTACGACTACGCCAGCACGAACGTCGGTCAACGTCTCAGCATTTTGCCGGGCGTGTCGCAGGTCAATGTCTACGGAACGAAGTCGGCGATTCGGGTGAAAGCCAACCCTGCGGCGATGTGGGCGCGCGGCATCTCAATCGACGATCTCAGCAACGCGATCAAAAACGGTACGAGCTACACGGGCGCTGGCCAATTAGACAGTTCGACCGGGACAAAGATCCTCAGGCCGCAGGGACAACTCGAAACCGCCGAGCAGTATGCCAACCTGATCGTCGGCGGCTCGAACAATTCACCCGTCTATTTGCGAGACGTCGCGACGGTGAAAGATTCGGTCCAGGACGAGCGCGTGAACATGCGGTTCTGGGTGCGAGGTCGTTCCATTCCATCGGCAACGGTGATCGTTGCTGTTAATCGTCGCGCGGGCGCGAACGCAGTCGAGGTCTCGAAATCGATCTACGACGTGATGCCGCAGATCAGTGCGGAACTGCCCGGCTCCATATACATCACTCCGATTTACGATCGCGCGCAAAGCATCGTCCATTCCGTCGTCGACGTGCAGACAACCCTTCTAATCGCGTTTGTACTGGTCGTGATCGTGATCTTCGCTTTTCTCGGTCGCGTGACTGACACGCTAATCCCGGTTGTCGCATTGCCGTTGTCGCTTTTGATCACGTTCATCGCGATGCGCGGACTCGGTTACAGCCTCGACAATCTCTCGTTGATGGCTTTGACGCTGGCCATTGGGTTTCTTGTGGACGACGCAATTGTCTTTCTCGAAAACACCGTCCGGCGCATGGAACGCGGCGAACAACCATTCGAAGCTGCCATCAGCAGCGCGAAAGAGATCAGTTTTACGATCATGTCGATGACGATCTCACTCGCGGCTGTGTTTATACCGCTGGTGTTCATGACCGGACTCGTGGGACGAATCTTCCGCGAGTTTGCTATCACGATCGTGATCGCGATTCTCGCGTCCGGTCTGGTGTCGCTCACACTGACGCCGCTAATGTGCGCGAGGCTGTTGAGCCATCGCGGCGAAGGTTCGAAGAAAACGTGGATGGAACGCGTCATCGGCGGCATTGAAAAACGGATTCTCGGTTTCTACGGCGGATCGCTGTGGTGGTTCTTGCGGAACCGCTGGATCTCTCCGGTTATCTGGATCATCTGTTTGGCAGGCACGATTTGGCTGTTTGTGCTGATTCCAAAGACGTTTCTGCCGCCGGGTGACAGCGGCGTGATATTCGGCGCGTTCATCGCCAAGGAAGGGTCGTCGCCAACGCAGATGCAGGAGTATCAGAACCGCGTTGACGAGTTGTTGCACAAGGATCCAAACGTCGTCACCGACTTCACGATGACAGGCGCCACAGGTTTTTTGGCCGCAAACCAGGGCATCACGTTCACGTTCATTGGCCCACCTGATAACCGCAAGCCCATCGCCGAAGTCACGGCGGAAATGATGGGCAAACTGAACACAATTCCCGGTCTATTCACGTTCTTGCGTCCGTTTCCGGTGCTCGAGATCAGCACGGGTGTGACGAGTCAGCAGCAGGGCCAGTACGCGTTTACCGTTTCCGGCGCTAATCCGGCGCAAGTGTATGAAGTGGGCCAGAAGCTGATGGGCAAGATGATGGAGTATCCGGGCTTTCTCAGTGTTTCGTCCGATTACTACAACAACACGCCCAACTTAGACATCGACATTCGCCGCGATCAGGCAAAGACCTATGGTGTTTCCGAAGCGCACATCCTGACGATGCTGCGCACAGCCTACTCGCAAAACTATCTTTACCTGATCAAGAAACCCGAAGATCAGTATCAAGTGATTCTGGAGATGGCCGATTCGGTACGCGAGAATCCTGAAGATTTATCGCTGCTCTACATCAAGTCAGACGATGGCCGAAACCTCGTGCCATTGCGTGAACTCGTGACGTGGAAATCGACTCTTGGACCACAAACGGTGAACCACTTGAACCAGTTCACCAGCATGTCGCTCTTTTTCAACCTGAAACCCGGTGTTGCCCTTGGCGATGCGACTAATTACATCACTCAATCGGCTGCACAGATCGTGCCGCCCGGCGTACGCGGGGAGCTGCAAGGTGAAGCGCAAACCTTCGCCAACACTGTCAAGAGTTTGACGATCCTGATGGGCCTCGCGGTGTTTGTGATGTACGTGATTCTCGCGATTCTTTACGAGAGTTACGTTCACCCGCTGACGGTGCTTTCAACGTTGCCGACTGCGCTCGTCGGCGGTCTGTTAACACTGATTCTGTTTGGACAGGAAGCGTCGCTTTACGCCTTCGTCGGCATGTTTATGTTGATGGGCATCGTGAAGAAGAATGGCATCATGATTGTCGACTTTGCACGCCATCGCGTCGAAGCCGGCGAAGCTGCCGACAAAGCAATTCACGACGCGAGCATGGATCGTTTCAGGCCGATTCTGATGACAACGCTGGCAGCAGTTTTTGGTGCGGTGCCGATTGCGTTGGGTTACGGCGCGGATGGTTCATCGCGGCGGCCCCTCGGGTTGGTAGTAGTCGGCGGTTTGATCGTTTCGCAGTTCATCACGCTTTACATCACGCCGGTGATTTATCTTTATCTCGAGCAGTTTCAGGAACAAGTCTTGGATCGCACGTCGTTCTTCCGTTCGCGTCGCTCGCGTAAACCGGTGTTGGCGGAAGGCGAAGCAGGCGACTGAATCACGCGCCTTAACGTCGGCGGGTAGCTAGACCACGCCAGACCAAGGATGCGCCGGTAAGACCCGCCCATTGTTCGAATGTCCGTTCTTTGCGGCAACGCCCTCATAGAAGTGTATCAGCAAAGGCAGAACCGCATTCGGCGTGAAGAGTTGCTCATAACGCTTCCGCGCGGCTATGCCCATGGCTCGTCGCAACTCAACGCCGGTAGTTAGTCTTGCAAGTGCGGCGCTGAGCGCCTGCGGATCGCCCCGCGGCACCAACATTCCCACGTCTTCACTAACCAAGTCCGGAATTCCACCGACGCCCGTCGCCACAATCGGTTTCTGGTGGGCCATCGCTTCGATGATCGCGTTGGGTGTTCCTTCGGTGAGCGAAGGAAGCACAAAGACGTCGATCTCTTTCATGAACTGGTTTCGTTCCGCGAGGGTGTTGTAGATGCCCAGCAGGCGACACTTGTCTTCGAGACCATAACGACCCAGTGTGTCGATAATCTCCTGCCGTTGCGAACCGTGTCCTGCAATTCGCAGCTCGATGTCAGGTTGAGTTTCGTGCAACAAACGGAACGCTTCGACGAGTTGTAACGGGCCTTTCAGGTACTCGAGCCGCGCTGCGAATCCGAAACGGACGGTTCTTTGTGACGATTCATTATGCGGGACACCGTTACTCACCTCATGCGAGATGAGCGGCACCACGCTTGGAAACGGCAGGTTTGGTAACGCCTGGTTGGTTTGTTCGGCAAGAACCGGAGAGAGCACTGCAACCCTGGTGCACAGCGGAAGCACTGAGACGAATCGCTCATAAACGTGCTCGAAACCTGGAGGGTGAAACGGAAGTCCAACTTCCTGATAGATGACGGGCACGCCGACTGTGTGCGCCGCTCGAATCAGCATCATCGCGCCCTGATCGGGCGTCAACACATGGACCACGTCCGGCTTTTCACGTTTGAAGTACGCGCAACAAGCGTCGTGATAGCGCTCCATCAGTTCGAAAACGAGATTTCGAGAGCGGTTGAGAATCAGTTGACTCGTTGGCTTGAACGCGCGCATCGCGCGAATGGCGAACCTGCGTGCGTGGGCTAGTGAAGCACTGAACGCGGGTGACGCAAGCGAGGTCAGCGGGATGTTTGCTTCGCGCAGGCGAACGGCTAAAGAGTCATCGCTCGCAGGCGGATGGACCAGTAATATCGCCGTTGAGTGTCCCGCGCGCTTTAATTCAAGCGCGTACATCACGGCTATCTCGTCTGCTCCGCTGATCGGCCCAGCGAAGGCGGTTTTACAAAAAACGATCCTCATTTGGCCCGTGGATAACTGTATGTGACGTAGAGGTTACCAAATTAATTTGATTCTGTGGTCGATTTGTTTGCCGTTATGGACCGTGGTAAGGTTTGGCCTCACTCTAACACAGGAGGAATTACAGATGCGTTTAGGCGTATTGCCATTCGTATTGGCCGGATTGATCGTTGTTGCCGCTTGTGGAAATCCCGCAACGAATAAGAGTCAAGCTGTGACGGGGGAGGCTACTCGGGCGTCGTCGCCGCAGGCTGCGAGCGGTCAGAAGTATTTGATTAATCCACAGAATTCGAAGGTTGAGTTTGTTGGTTCGAAAGTTACGGGAAGTCACAATGGGTCGTTCCAAAAGTTTTCCGGTGAGATCGATTACACCGGAAATGTCGAAACCAGCCGCGTGAGTATTACGATCGAGACGGATTCGATTACCACCGACACTCCGGATTTGACCAAACATCTCAAGACAGCGGATTTCTTCGATGTCGCGAAATATCCGCAGGCGACGTTTGCTTCAACGGCGATTAAGCCGGGCGGTGACAAAGGCGCGTCTCATACGATTACGGGGAATCTGACGTTGCATGGTGCGACGAAGGGAGTGACATTTCCGGCAACGATTGCCGTTGCGCCGGATGCGATCACGGTTGACAGTACGTTCACGATTAACCGGAAGGATTTTGGGATCAATTACGCCGGCGCTGCTGACAATCTGATCCGCGATGATGTCGTGTTGACGTTAAAGATCCGGGCGACGAAGAGCTAGGACACGAAGAAGCACAAGAACCACAAAGAGGCTCAAGAGAGCAAAGGCACGAAAGAGATCAACATCCTCCTCCGTGCCTTTTGTGCCTTTTGGTGGCTGACGGTTAGGAAAACGCTGCGGAAATACTCTCCACTTTTCGTCGCGCGGCTGGCGTGAGCCACTCGAGCGTCTCGAGCACCTTCTCGTGCGTCATACCGGTCCCGAGATAGGTCCAGCGATTTGCCTGTAATTGTTTCGTCCGAAACTCCTCTTCCTCACTCCTGTTCAGCTTACGTGCAGTGGCCCGTTCAAAACTGTCGAGGTCCAACTCGACCTGCTTTTTCAAACCACCGTCAATGAAGCCGCCAATCGCGAGGTACTCTTCAACCCCGTTCATGATCTGCTCTTCGCTTCGACCCGCTGACAACGATTCAACCATCAACGTGTCGAGTTTCGCGTGTTGCACTTCCTCGATCCAGTGATGTTTCAGCAGACTCTTGAATTGCGGATCGAGTCGCTTGTCGTCCTTGATGCTGTCGAGGTAGTGACGCTGCACCATCCACTCGATGTGCAACGTGGTGATCGCCACGCCCAGCGGATCGTGCGCCAGTATCGCACTGGCAATCGCCGCAGGTGGACCAATCACCGGACAAAACGTGCCGAACCCTTCTTCAAACTCCTGCCTGAAGCGTTTGAACAGTTGAATGTGTTTCGCTTCTTCACTGGCAAATTCCAGCAACGCACGCACACGATAATCGTCGCCGCTCAGATGAGGCCGCGCATGGTCCAGCACAAACGGCAGAATGAACTCTTCGACGAGCCCAAAGATGCTCAGGTACGCATTGCCTCTGATCTGATTCAGAATTAGCTTCTCTTCACTGTCTAGAAACGACAGTTCCTCTACGCGCGCGAGGCTCTCCGGCATGAACGGCTTCGTGAAGTCCAGTCGCTTCTCTCCACCGATAATATCTTCAACACGCCAGTGAACTACTTCCTGCGCCGCAAGGGCAGACTGATACGAATATCTTTCGAGCATTTTCTTTTTGGAACACCTCCTTACGGTTCCTTATCTGAATCTAACGCGCAAAACAGTTGGGCCGTGGGATCAGAGCAGTTTGACTATTTTTCCGAAAGGTCTAGACTTGCGCTCCGCCATGGTTGAAGACCTGTCACGTTGTCACCAGCCGCTAACCAAACTGTTTCCAACTGTTAGTGACACTCCGCGTTACAGCCTAACCGGCGATCAATTGCGGTTTTACGAAGAGAACGGATATCTCGCAGGCATCAGAATGTTGAACGACGAACAGCTCAACGCGTTGCGCGATGAGTTGAAGGCGCTTACTGATCCCGCACACCCCGGCCACGAACTGTTTTACGAGTTTCACGCGAACGAATCTGCGGATCCGCAGCAGGTCCTGTTCCATGCACTCGGCGCCTGGCGCATCAAACCCGGCCTGCACGACTTGTTGTGGCATCCCGCTTTTGTTGTTCGAGCAGCGCAATTACTCGGTGGTGCAGTGCGTTTCTGGCACGATCAAATCTTCTACAAACCGGCGCATCATGGCGGCGTCGTCATCTGGCATCAGGATTACTCTTATTGGACCAGAACGACACCGATGGCCCATCTCTCATGCTGGATTGGATTAGACGATTCGACGCGCGAAAACGGCTGCGTGCATTACGTACCGGGAAGTCACCGCTGGCCGTTGTTGCCACGGCTGAGTTTCGCGAACAACATGGATGCCGTACTCGATTCACTGACTCCGGCGCAACGATCTCAGTTCAAGCCGGTGCCGATCGAGTTGAAAGCAGGTGAGTGTTCGTTTCATCACCCGATGATGGTCCATGGCTCTTACGCGAACAGCACAAACAGACCCCGTCGTGCCGTAGTGCTGAACGTCTTTCGCGATGGAGTAAAATCTGCGTCAGACGCGCCGTTATTGGAAGGTGTGCCGCCGATTCCTGCTGGAGAGAAAATGGATGGAAAGTTCTTTCCACTCCTGTTCAAACCCTAGACTTTCAGAGTCCCGCCACGGAAACGCAACAGCGATACAGAGAAACTGCGACACGAATGTAAACTGCAAAGTGTCTAATGCTTTCATTCGCGCAAATACTTGAGAATGAAAGGAGATTATGATGACAGCGAATGCCGCATCGAAGGCGGGGCGAAAGAAAGCTTCAACACTATTCAAGGAGGCTGAGGCTTTTTCCAGTTTTTCGGTAAATGACATCCAGCGTGCGAAACAGTTCTACGAACAGACGCTCGGGGTCGACGTCAAACAGACGGCTGAAGGTCTCGAACTTGATACTGGTGGAAACAAGGTTTTCCTTTATCCGAAGCCGAACCACACACCGGCCTCATTCACTGTTTTAAATTTCGTGGTAGACGACATTGAAGAAGCAGTAGATGAACTCAAGTCGTTGGGTGTACGGCTCGAGCATTACGACCTACCTGACATGAAAACAGACGAGAGAGGGATTTGCCGGGGCGACTCCGGTCCGGAGATCGCGTGGTTCAAGGATCCCGCCGGGAACATCCTGTCGGTTCTACAACCTGAGTAAACGGTAAACAGCCACAAAGAGGCACAAGAAACACAAGGAGCAATGGGCTGCCGTGACTTGAACTGTTCTTGTGCTTCTTGTGCCTCTTTGTGGCGAAACTTATCTGCCAGCCTTCTAAGCTTGTTTCGTTAACGCTTTCGATCGCGGCGTTGCGCTACTGTCTTCGTAAGGCGCCGCGTTCTCCGCTGAGATTCGATAACGCAGCAACGCGCCTACGCCGCCAAGTTGCTGCAATCGCGTGTCGTCCTCGATGAATGTGACACGCGCGGATGAAAGCAGATTCGCACGGCGAACCAGTTCGTCGGCAACAGTTCGGTGATCGAGTTCCGGCGGTAGCTGTCCGTCGGTTTCGTAAACCTCCAACACCTTTTTGACTTCTTCGGCGTCAAATTGAAGTTGATCCGCAGTGGCAGTGATCAGCATCTCCTCGACTTGTCCATTCGACAGTGCGGCGAGCGTTTCGGGAACCCCGGCCACCCCGAGATCGTCAGCTCGGTACTCGTTCAGCAATCGATCGACCTTCTCCATGTCCGTCAGCGTGTCATGACGTTTGAACGTCTTCAACGTCTCTTCGAGTAACTCATGTTCGGGTGTGTCGATGCCCAGGCTCACAGCGTCGATTATTTTCTCT
>DASZDV010000394.1:0-5189 GCA_035941575.1 Pyrinomonadaceae bacterium | reverse complement strand
AGATGCGAACGGGCGGCGTGTACAGAACGCAACTAATATTGAGCGTCCGACAGACGATCGCGGTGTTTTCAGGATCTATGGACTGCCGACTGGGACGTATGTCGTGCTCGCCGGCGGAACAAACAATTATTCAGTTTCACCAGTAAACCCATTTGAGCTTGACGTGCCGACTTATGCGCCTTCATCCACTCGCGATACGGCCGCCGAGATTAGTGTGCGCGCTGGTGAAGAGACTGCGGGCGTCGATATTCGTTACCGCGGAGAACAAGGACGCGTGGTTAGTGGCCAGATTGATCCGGGGCAGGAAACAACGGTGACCTTCGGTGTGACGTTGACCGCAGTAGGCGACGCGACTGCTCCGTGGAGCAACTCTACCTATCGAGCTCCGGGTGTCCGCGGTTTTAGTTTCAGCGGTGTTGCTGACGGCGACTATTACGTGTTCGCGATTTCCTCTTCAGCGACAGGAGAGCATGTGATTTCGACTCCGAAACGAATCTCTGTGAGAGGCGCTGACGTGACGGGCATCGAGTTACTGACTAAGCCGTTAGCCACAGTGGGCGGGCGAGTGCTGTTGGAGGAATCCAAGGCCCCCGAATGCGCGGGCAAGCCGCGTCCGGTATTCAGCGAAATACTGGTTTCCGCATGGCACAACGACAATGAGGCCGCGAAACAGATCCCGCCGTTCGTGTGGTCGTTTGGCGCGCCGGTCCCTCCCGACGGTGAAGGTAATTTCAACTTGCGACATCTTGCGCCGGGCCAGTACTACTTCATCACGCGTTTTCAAGCACGCTACTGGTATATCCAGTCTATTGCGTTTGCTCCGACTCCAGTTGCCGGTGCGAAAGCAGGAAAACCAGTGGATGCCACGCACGTTTGGACCAACATCAAACCCGGTGATCGTCTTTCTGGTTTGACGGTGACACTCGCGCAGGGTGCTGCCTCGCTACGCGGGCAGCTTAGCTTAGGAGAAGGAGAGCAGGTGCCGGAAAGATTGTTTGTGTATCTCGCTCCCGTTGAGCGCGAAAGAGCAGATGAGCTGCTGCGCTTCTACGCTGCGGCGGTCGCTCCTGATGGAAAGATTGCGTTGAACAACGTAGCTCCGGGCCGTTACTGGATACTCCCGCAAGTGTACGGCGACGACGCTGTAGCACCGATAACGAAGCTGCGCCTGCCTCATGAAACGGAAACACGCGCGAAGTTACGCCGCGAAGCGGAGGCTGCGAAAACCGAGATCGAATTCAAACCCTGCCAGAACATCACCGATTACCAACTGCCGCTAAAACCGAAACAAGAGTAGCACTCCTATCCGTGTTAATTCCTGTCTAAGTGACGCGCGATAGCGTTTCCCACGACCAAAAGGGGTGGCGATCGCTCGCCACCCCTCGAAATCCGCAAATGACTAACAGTCTATCTCCGCCGTCGCGTCGTTGCGCGCAGGCGCCGGACTTCTTGCCGGAGTTCCTGAATCTCTTTCTGTTGTTCCTTGATGGCATTCAGCATGGTCCAGATGATCGGATCGCTGTTCACCATCAGGTACCCTTCGGCGTTTGCAGTGACTGCTTCGGGAATCACCTTCTGCACCGCCTGTGCGGCGAAGCCGATGTGCTCACCATTCGGGGTGATGCCCAGAGCATTGTTGGGTCGATACTCATAGCGTACCGGCTGCAACTGCATCACGGCTTTTAGTCCACTGCTGAATGTCCCGCGGATGTTTTTCAGTCTTGCATCCGAGAACGTCAGCCACGTGTTGCCACCGGTCTTGCTTGCATCGCCATTGACGGACAGTGCCTGGTCCGGCGCGGCGGTGCGAATACCAACCCGGTTATTAGCAGTCACAACGAGAGGGTTGACTGCGAAATCGGCGTGCTCATTGGCCAATGAGGCGTCAGTTGCGTAACCGAAGTAGAGATTGTTGTCGGCGCCGGTTACTAACCCCCAGGTGTCGTTGGTTGTGCTTCGTCGCAGTTGAAGCCCACCGATAAACGTCTCGGCAATTTGCTTCACATCGATCCGCGCGTTCGGACTTCCCGTTCCAACGCCGACGTTGCCATTCGCCGCGATGTCGATGGAACTGGTTGGTGCGCCGGGACGGATGCGGAAAGAAAGACGCGAGCCGCTGGTTACGTCGCGAACGAAGAAGTTTGCTTCGTTGGCTCCGATGTCCCAAGTTTGCGCCGTGAAGCCGCCGCTGTTGTTCTGTTCGAGACGAATTGCTGGAGTGTCCGTAGTGTTGGCGTGCAGGTCGAGAACGGGCGTAGCCGTTCCGATACCGACATTGCCGCCACTCGACACTCTTAGCGAATTGGCCGGTGCGCCGGCATCGACTTCAAACACAATCGTGCCTGTTTCTGAGTTTCCAGTGGCGCCCTGATCCACAAAGGCCAGAAAACTTCCACCGCCGCTGCCCTGAGCGTTTGCTCTTATCTGCCAATTGTTGGTGGCGAAACCGGCTGAGGTGCTGGTGTCGTCAAACTGGATACGGGTGTTGTTCTCTTTCACTCTAATGGTGTCAAAACCGAAGTTTTCGTTGTTGACACAGTCGAGGCCCGCGCAGAGGCTGCCCTGCACGATCAGGTCGTCCGGGATGACTTGATCGAACACTAAGAACCGAGGGTGATGGCTTCGAATCTTAAAATTAGTGCGGCCGGACGGAGGAGCGGGAGCGGGAGCGGGCGAGGTCACCGGCTGGTCCAACATTGCACGGCCAGGACGCGTACCTTCACTGAGGCCAGCGACGATGATGGAGCCGTTAAGAACAGCAAAACCTCCGGACTGAACCTGCGTTCGCGTCGGCAACAAGCCGCGTTTTTCCAGGTCACGTCTCACTTCGTCAGAATTTCCTTTGGCGCGCGCCGCCGCAAGTTTTTCCTTTACTTCGCCGGGAATGTTCGGCGTTACGCGCAATTCATAAACATATTGGCCGTCTCCACCGTTGACGTCGGTTAGACGAAACTCGATCGCAGCGCCTGCGCGAAACTCTTTGCTGAATACCTGGCCGTCGGGAGCGGAAACAGTCAACGTCACCGCGGCGTGCGATGCGGCGACGTCGAACCTGACACTCGATCCCAGCCCGGTGACAGAAGCAAATTGATTTCGATCGTCGCCCGATTGGGCCAACGCCGCGTTCGCGGAGGCGATTACAAGCAGAAAGCAGAACACTGAAGGTAGGTATTTTAGGTTCTTCATGGAAAGCCCTTCCTTTGACCGGCAAGGATGCCGAACGAAAAAGTTGGTAAAGGATCTCCCTGATTTTGTACGGGGACAAGGAGGAGCCTTAAACGAGCGAGGTAAATTTGACGCCTTCTATTAACAAGCAGCGGCCTTGCTGTCAAGATATTCTTGTCTTAATGGTTGAATAGCGCGCGCAAGTGGCGCATACTCACGTGAAAATTGATTGTGGTTAGCGGAGGCGGGCCGTGAAGCTAATCCTCGTTTTTCCAATTCTTTTAACTCTCCTGATTCCTTACCAGGTGCCCAGCTCAAAGAGTGAGACTTCGCCCCTGGTGGTCGCCAGTTTCAAGTGGACTCGTGCACGCCGCACCGTAGACGTGCCCGAGGCTGAAGGAACGATACCCGCGCGGGCGATGATTCCGCAGAACAGAAACTTCGCACGTAACGCGCGCATAAACGATCCGGCAGGCGTGCGCGATCCGAATGCCGACACACTCGACGGTCGCAGCGCAGCGTTGGAAAAAAGTGTCCAGGAATCGCGGTCTACGAAACCTAAATCAACGGACGGTTTTTCCTATCGCATAAAAGTACAAAACGCTGGTTCGAAAGTGGTCGAGATTGTTTTCTGGGAGTACCAGTTTCACGATCCCGCCGATCCTTCGCTTGTCGCACGGCGTCAGTTTCTCTGTGGCGTGAACATCGCGGCAGAGAAGAGCAAAGAACTGGAAGGCTTCAGTGTGGCTGGTCCAAGTGATGTAGTGAACGTCAGCACTCTGGCAAACAAGTCTGCAAATCCGTTTGTGGAAAAGGTGCTTATTAATCGAGTGGAATACGCAGACGGAACGATCTGGCAGAGAAAGGACTGGAACATGGCCGAAGTGAAGGCGAGCTATGATCGAGTACTGCGCGAACAGTGGACGCCGGGCATGTGCAAGGGTCTTTAGGCGAGTTAATGGAATCGGTCGAAATTCAGAAACCGAAAATCCTCATCATCGATGACGAAGAGCAGATCAGGGGCCTGTTGATCGATCTCTTCACTGACGTTTACGACTGCTACGAAGCGGCCTCAGCCGAGGAGGCACTCGCCGCACTTTCACACCAAACCTTCGACCTCGTAATCAGCGACATCGACATGGGCCAAATTAGCGGTCTCGAACTCGTGCCGCGCGTTCACTCGATTTCGCCGGACACGGTCGTCGTAATGATTAGCGGAAACCAGGATATCGAGTTTGCGATAAAAGCTCTGCGTGTTGGCGCGTTTGACTACATCACTAAACCGATTGACATCCGCCATGTTGAGGCTTCAGTCGAGCGCGCACTGAAACACAGCGAGCTATTGAAGGAGAAGCGTCGCTACAAAGAGCAACTCGAGGATTTGTTGCAACAGCGGACTGCCGAAGTTGACTGGCTCGCTTATTACGACACAGTAACTCAACTCCCCAATCGCGCCCTTTTCGAAGATCGTCTGACGCAAGCCGTCTCGATCGCGAAAGTGAACGGCCAAACGTTGGGAGTGCTGTTCATCTCACTCGATCAGTTCAAGAAAGTGAACGACTCGCTTGGCCATGGGCCGGGAGACAGTCTGTTGCGGGAGTTTGCGGCGCGCTTGAAGAGTTGTATCAGCAAATCAGATACAGTCGCGCGCTTTGGTAACGACGAGTTTGCTTTATTACGGACGCAGATCAACGGCACCAAAGATGTGATCGAAACGATCGCCTCGCTGTCGCAGGTGTTGAAATTCGCGTTCGACTTGCCGGGTCAGGAGTTATACGCGACGACGAGTGTCGGCGTAAGTCTTTTCCCGCTCGACGGCGAGGATGCTCACACGCTTTTGAAGAATGCAGGCGCCGCGCTTTACAAGGCGAAGAGATCGGGCGGTGCGAACTACCAGTTCTTCACTGCCGACATGCACGAGCTGGCGTCGCGCCGGCTCGCACTCGAAACGAATCTGCGCCGCGCGTTGCAGAATGAAGAGTTTCTGATTCATTACCAACCGCGCGTTTCCGTCGACTCGTTGC
>DASZDV010000393.1:0-1504 GCA_035941575.1 Pyrinomonadaceae bacterium | reverse complement strand
GAACGTCTTCGAATGCGCGGGCGTGTTTGTAGCGATCGGGCACAAGCCCAATACGGAATTGTTCAAAGGACAGTTGGAAATGGACGCGGTTGGATACCTAAAGACGTCTGGTCACTCAACTGCGACAAACATACCCGGCGTCTTTGCATGTGGCGACGTGCAGGATTCGGTTTACAGGCAGGCGGTCACTGCGGCGGGTACGGGTTGCATGTCGGCGATCGATGCGGAACGTTTTCTGGACCATCTGCCGGTGGCAATGCCGGACGGAGATGAAGTCACGATGGAAGGCGAGCACATCACGCCCGATCACAAAGCGATCATCACGCCCGACGGCCACATGATCTCGAACGCCACGGTCAGCGAAGATTAGCCACAGATAAACACGGATTATAAAAGCACGATTGAGTCGTCTTTTTCGCGGCGCTGTGGCGTGATGGCTGGCTGAATTGGGAGGGCGTGTTCGTTGTGCGGGCAGGGTTCGCAGTAGGCGCCGAGGCGTTGGCGGCGATCCTCGCAGGAGTTGCACTTTAGAGCCAGACCGAGTTGCCGTAAGGATTCGAGCAGTGGCAACAACAACATGCCGCGTTCGGTCAACGCGTATTCGATGTGCGGCGGGTTGCCACCGAAGTCTGTACGTTCCACTAAGCGATCCTTTTCCATGTCGCGCAGACGTCCCACCAACGTGCGACTGCTGATCGGGAAAAGTCCATTTAGCAATTCCATCGTTCGCTTTGGTCCAGCCAGCAACTCTCGCACGATGAGCATCGTCCACTTGTCACCGAGCATCTGCAACGCTCCGGTGATCGGACAACCATCGAGTTCGCGTCGTTTCATCGTGTGGCTACGGTCTCAGGTTGATGTTGTATGTTTTGATTTTCGAGTTTAGCGTCGTGGCATTCATGCCGAGCAGGCGCGCGGCGCGTGACTGGTGGCCGCCGGTCTGCTCCAGTGCGCGACGGATCAGATCGATTTCAAATCGCCGCACTTCCTCGTAAAAGTTTATGCCGCGGCCGATGTCGGTGACGGCGGCGTTGCTGGCGCCATCCTGGTGTCCGGAAACGACTGACTTGGGATCGCTGATCTCGGTGCGCAGGCACTCCCTTGTGATCTCGTTTCCGGGTGCAATCACCACCGCTCGTTCGATCGTGTTCTCCAACTCGCGTACGTTGCCGGGCCACGAATACGCCTCGAGCAACGCGAGTACTTCTGGCGCCAGTTGTTCGGAGACTTCGCGAGCGTTCTCTTCGTTGTACTTCTGAATGAAGTGCTGGGACAACGGCAAGATGTCTTCATTGCGATCGCGCAAAGGCGGCAACTCGATCGGCACCACCGCCAGTCGATAATAGAGATCCTCGCGGAAGCTGCCTTGTCGTACCGCTTCTTTAAGGTCGATGTTGGTGGCAGCGATGATGCGCACGTCGACGCGCCGCGGTGTCGTGTCGCCGAGTGGCGTGAACTCGCGCTCCTGAATCACGCGCAGCAGTCGCACCTGCGTTTCTGGTGG
>DASZDV010000392.1:0-8673 GCA_035941575.1 Pyrinomonadaceae bacterium | reverse complement strand
CAAGATCGACACGAAGATCAGTTCGCAAGTGGCCACTACGCACGTCGAACAGGTCTTTCGCAACGACACCGGTTTCACGCTCGAAGGGACGTACTTTTTCCCGATCCCCGAAACGGCTTCCATAGCCGAGTTTGCAATTTGGGACGGAGATAAGCGGCTGGTTGGCGAAGTTAGAACGCGCGAAGAGGCCCGTCGCATTTACGACGAGATTGTGCGGCGCCAACGAGACCCGGGTCTGCTCGAGTACGCCGGACGTGATCTTTTCCAAGCAAGTATATTTCCTATCCTGCCGAATTCAGACAAAAAGCTCGAAATAACTTACACGCAGGTCGTTCGCGCGGAAGGCGGAACTGTTTCCTATCGTTATCCGCTCGGAACCGGCCGCCAGTTAGCGCAAATTGGAACAGTTGCCGGTCGAGTGGAACTTGAAAGCAAAGATCCGTTGCGCAATATCTATTCGCCGACACACAACATCGACGTCAAACGCAGCACCGATCGCCGCTCGCTGGTTTCATTTGAAAGTGAAAGCGGAAAGGAGCCGCAAGACTTTCAACTCTTCTACACCCTCTCTAAAGACGACTTCGGCTTAACGCTGCTGACGCACCGCGAACCAGGCAAACAGGGTTACTTCCTTTTGATGCTCTCGCCAAAAGATGACTGGTCGGATCAGGAGTACTCGGCGAAGGACGTCGTCTTTGTTGTCGATACTTCCGGTTCGATGGCCGAAGAAGGGAAAATGGAGAAGGCGCGTGCCGCGTTGTTATATGGAGTGAGAATTCTGCGGCCGCAGGATCGATTCAACATCGTTTCGTTTGCCGGTGAAGAACGGTTAATGGAAGCCGGGTTGATCGCCGCTGATGATAAGGGACGTCAACGTGGTGAAGCGTTTGTGAAGTCGTTGAAGCCGGTTGGGGGCACGAACATAAACCAGTCACTACTTTCATCGCTCAGTCAGTTCACCGACGACAATCGCCAACGTCCGAAGATGGTCGTGTTCATGACTGACGGTCTCCCGACTGTGGGCGTCACGAACGTCACGCAGATCGTCGATAACGTGCGTAAAGCAAGTAAGCCGGGCTTGCGGCTGTTTACGTTTGGTGTTGGTTACGACGTCAACACTGCGTTGCTCGACAAGCTTGCGTCAGAGAATGGCGGTGTAGCGGATTACGTGGAGCCGAAAGAAGATCTGGAAATAAAGGTTTCGAACTTCTTTACGAAGGTCAACTTTCCCGTCCTGACGGATCTAAAAATCGACTTCGGCGGCGCAACAACTGATTTGATTTACCCGCGCGGCATTCCCGATCTGTTTCGTGGTTCGCAAGTGACACTGATCGGCCGCTACAACAATGAGGCGGATCTCGATAAGGTGCGGCTGACGTTGACGGGCCACGCTGTTGGTTCAGCTCGCACCTACGCTTACGACAGTCTCAGCTTTCCGTTGCGCAACGAGAATAACGATTACCTACCGCGTTTGTGGGCCACTCGCCGTGTCGGTTGGTTGATGGAGCAGGTGCGCACAAACGGCGAGCAGAAGGAACTCCGTGACGAGATTGTCGATCTGGGCACGCGTTACGGGATCGTGACGCCTTACACGTCGTACCTCGCGCTCGAACCGCAAAATCAGAACCAGTTTACGATCTCCGCAGCGGGTAGAAACGCGCAGCAGAGATCGGATAACCGCGGATTTCTGGGCGGAGTCGCTGCGCCGAGGCCTAGTAAGGACACTGTAAGTGTCACCGGTGTCCCTGCCAATGCGCCGTCGTCCATCGGACTGACTACCGGTGGTGTTGCGATCGAGCAGAGTAAACGCGCCCGCGAACAACAAGAAGCCGAGAAAGTTAAAGACGAAACCAGATCAGATTTTACGCGTCGTGTCGGTAGTAAGACGTTCTATCTGATCGATGGAGTCTGGACTGACTCGGAGTTCAAGAGCGACGCGAAATTGCCTGAAACGACGGTAACGTTTGGCAGTGAGGAATATTTTGCACTGCTGAAGCAGCATTCGAAACTCAGCAGTTACTTCTCATTGGGTGAGCGCGTAGTGGTCGTCTTCGAAGGCCGCGTCTACCGCGTTAACGCTGCAACTCCGTAGGTTGGGTATCCGTGTTCTCTGCATCTTTCGTGACAAGAACGTGAGTTACGGGAGATGCAGAGAACACTAAAGGCCGTTGATCTTTAAAGGCTGTGGATGGTACAAAGTTGTCCACACAGGCAGCGATGAATACCACACGGCTAAACCTAACGCGGTTTTCGGTGGCGACAATTGCGCTTTTCTCGATCGCCAGTTTCGCAAGAGCCCAGGCCGGTTGGGTACCCATCAAACTCAACACAGCGGGTAACGATCTCAACACGGTCTACTTCGTCGACAGCAAACGCGGTTGGGTCGGTGGTGACGGTGGTTATCTGAGTCGCACCGAGGACGGCGGACAGTCGTGGATCCGGCAAGAAGTCAAAACTACTGCCGCTATCAACGACATCTATTTCCGCGATAAGGAAGCCGGCTTCTTCCTCGCCGGTAACTCGATCTTCATCACCCGCGATAACGGACAGTCCTGGGCGCAGTCGAAAATCTTTTCGCCTGAAGAGTTCGACGGGGCGGAGGTCGAGTTGTACAGCGTACGCTTTTCCAGCAAGAAGAAAGGCTGGGTTGTGGGATCGGTCAGCAAACGCGACCGCGTTGTTGACAGCGTTCTCGTTTACACCGACGACGGTGGCGACACGTGGCGGCGGCAGCGAGCGCCAAGCCGGCTCGAGTTGATTCACATCGACTTCGTTAGTGACAAGCGAGGCTGGATCGTCGGTGACGGTGGAACGATCTTATTCACGCGCGATGGTGGCCAGAGTTGGACGAAACAGAACGCAGGCGTTAACGGCACGCTCTACCACGTAGACTTTCGCGACGACAAGAACGGCTGGGTCTCCGGCGAACGCGGAGTGTTGTTGCGCACCTCAGACGGCGGAGAGACGTGGTCAGCATCGCCTACAAACTCGAACGTTACGCTTCTGAGTGTGCAGTTCGTGAATGATGACGAAGGTTGGGCAGTGGGACGTGGCGGTACGATTCTGCGCAGCAGCGATCAGGGTCGCAGTTGGGCGCCGCAGCAATCAACAACGAAGCAAAACCTTTATTCGCTGAATTTCAACAAGAAGATCGGTTGGGTTGTTGGCGGGGCGGGAGTCATTCTTCGCTACGAGCGCGAGTAGGCCGGCGTTATTAGCGTGAGTGGCTCCGACTGTCGCTATTAGCGTGGATGGCTCGGTTTGTGAGTCGGGGAGGGCGGCCGGCGCGTAGCGCCGAGATGAATTTAGCCGGGCGTTTCAACGCCCGGGACCTCAACGTTAAGATTCGAAAGTAGTCGCGTAGCGACGTACGGAGGGCGCCACACAAAAAGAAGCGCCCGGCATGGCCGACATACCGGGCGCCAAATCACAGGAGGAACCGAGTGTTATGGTCGTCGCTATCCTTGCGGCGATCCGTTTAACCTCGGCTTTTTGATGTGATCGCCGTCACCAAGGGTTGCTTTTACTCGTCTTTGCTCCCAGTGAACGGTAACGAAGGCGAGTTTTGTAGTTTTAACGAACCCTCCGTCTGGTCACCGGAGAAGCGTGCATTCACCTCCGCCTCTACCGAGTGTCCGTCCATTTCCAAAAATGTAGTCGTATGGAACGAGTTATCGTTCACAGTCACAACACCCAGGTCAGCGTCACCCATTTCGGAGAGAATCTTGGCCTCGAACCCCTGACCTTGCCGCGCCAACGTCAACGTTGCGGGAATGCTTTGCCCCAACGGTGTTTCGACTTCAATTGACCACGAGCCCGCGATGTCCGTCGCTGCCGGCGCGTCGAGAGACTTCCGCCTACCCGAAGTGTTGTAGACCTCGATGTCCTCACAATACGGTTTGATCTGGTCGAGTACCGAAGTACCGTCACCCACAACGATCACCGCGGCTTCGTCCGGTTTGACGTAAGTGGTGGCGACTCTCTGGATTTCCGCGACAGTCACCGCCTGCACGCGATCGCGATACTGCTGGAGATAGTTATCCGGCAGGTTGAGCATCTTGATCTGCACGAGCTGATCGGTGAGCCCTTCCTGCGTTTCCAAACGGATTGGAAAGACTCCCGTCAGATAAGACTTCGCATCGTTGATCTCTTTTTCCGAGACCGGCTCATTACGAATGCGATCAAGTTCGTAAAAGAACTCTTTCAACGAGTCGCCCGTCACCGGCGTGCGCACTTCAGCAGTAGCCCGGAACGTCCCGGCACTCCTGCGCGCGTCGAGATTTGTGTAAGCGCCGTACGTGTAGCCCTTTTCCTCGCGCAGGTTCATGAACAGACGCGATGAAGCATTGGCGCCAAGCACGGTGTGCATCAACAGCATCGGAAAATAATCCGGACTGGTTCTCAAGATCCCGCTGTTTGCGATGACGATATTCGACTGCGCCGAACCGCGTCGATCCACGACGTAAGCAGTTCGCCTCGTTCGCACCGGTGGTGCGGGAAAGTTTGTCACCAACTCTTCGCCGCGTTCCCATGTCGAAAAGAGCGACTCGACACGATTGACGATCGCTTCGTGTTTCACGTCTCCGACCACGATGAACACAGCGTTGTTGGGAACCAACTTCGCGCGGTGAAACTTCACAAACTCTTCGCGCGATGAGCGATCGATCGATTCCGGCGTCGGGGCCACGATCGAATAGGGATGCTGACCAAACATCACTCGCGAAACCATTTCACTCGCAAGAAAAGAAGGTTGCGCACGTTGCTGTCGCAAACTCTCTTTCGTGTTCTGCTTCGCAAGTTCTACTTCGTGTTCCGGAAACGACGGGTGCAGGGCCACATCCGCCATCAGCTCGAGAATCGGATCGTTGAATTGCGCAAGCGCGGAAGCGGCAACGATTGTGTAGTCGGAGTTAGCTCCTGCGGAAAGACTCGCACCCATGCGCGCGACCTGGTCGGCAATCTCGCGGCTTGTTTTCGACTCCGTGCCTTCCGGCATTAATCCCGCGAGCAGATCGGTCAGTCCGGGAAGATCAGGCGGGTCGAACGCGCCACCGACGCGAAAACCCAGACGATAACTGATAAGCGGAAGACGGCTGTCTTCGACAACGACTATCGAGAGACCGTTTGACAACACGGTCGCGTGCGCTGCGGGAATTGAGATCGGGCGCGGCGGCAGCGGTGCGGGCGCCTGGCTACGAAAGATTTCCGGTTGACTCATGTTATGGGTGCAGTGGTCCTGATCCTGTTGGCGGCGGCGCTTCCGCCGGGTCCTTCGGTTGTTCCGAAGGAGACGTTGGTTTCAGTTGGGGGACATCGACATGCACCGGAGACTGCGGCTCGGACGCCGGTACCTCGGGAATCTGTGGCGCCGGTGAGCCAGGCTGATGCGGTTCTCCTGGAGACTGCGGCGACGCGGCGACCGTTGATTCTTCAGTTTCAACTGCCGCAGGCACGGGAACAATGTCCAGAACCACTCGGTTCGGAGTACCAAGATAGCGCGCCGTCGCATTTTTAATATCGGCGGCGGTGACTTTGAGATAGTGGTCCAATTCAGAATCTACTAGCCGCGGATTTGAATCATACAAAGCAAACTCCGCGAGCCTCTGCGCGCGATACATCGTGGACTGCCGGCCACGCACCGCATCGTTTGATAGTGAGTTCCACAGCTTCTCCATCTCTTCGTCAGTTGGACCATCAGTCGCAACGCGACGAATCTCGTCGAAAATCTGCTGCCGAATCGTGTTCACTTCCTGACCCGGTTTAGGCAATGCAAAGATGTACAAAGCGGATGGACCACGACGTTCGTCAACGCCGCCCTCTATTGAAACAACCGACTCATCGCCTTTTACCAGCTTCTGATACAACCGCGAACTGTCGCCTTCAAATAACAACGTGCCGGCGAGTGACAAGGCATAAAAATCGGGCGTGCGTCTCGGGGGAATCTTCCAGCCGAGAACAAACGCGGGCGCCGGCGCCAACGAATCGTGAAACGTCTCTTCCGGAATCGCTACATCGTGAGGCTCGGAAACATCGACCGGTGGCGGCAACGGCTGCGAAGGAATGTTTCCGAAATACTGGTCTACCAAAACGCGAGCTTCGGCGATATCAAAATCTCCGACGACTGACAGCACTGCGTTGTTCGGCGCGTAATAAAACCGGAAAAACTCGCGCACATCGTCGATCGTGGCCGCATCGAGATCTTCCATCGAGCCGATGGTCGAGTGTGCGTTCGCCGGATTGACGAATATCAACTCGTTCATTCGGAGGAAGGCGTTCACGTATGGTTGGTTGTCGTAACGCAACCGTTTCTCTTCCTGCACTGCGTGTCGCTGATTGTCGAGGTTCTCCTGTGTGACTTTCAGTGAGCGCATGCGATCGCTTTCGAGCCAGAAGGCGAGCGGCAGATAGTTTGAGGGCAGCGTTTCGAAATAGTTGGTGCGCTCGGTGGAAGTGGTGCCGTTCATGGTCCCACCGGCGTTGAAGATGTATTGAAAGTGGGCGGCCTTGGGAACGTTCTCTGACCCCTGAAACATCATGTGCTCAAACAGATGAGCGAAACCCGTGCGCCCTTCGCGTTCGTTGCGCGAACCAACGTCGTAGTAGACGGCGACGGAAACGACGGGAATGGCACGGTCAGGACTCAAAACCACTCGCAGGCCGTTAGCCAGAGTGAATTCCTCGATTGGTGTAGGCGGTAATTGAAACGTGTCTGCCACGAGTATGTTTTTCTCTTCAGAAACAAAGACGTGCTTTACCAAATGAGAGGAGCGGTAAAGCACTGCTTTGGGGGGAGTTTAGGTTGTACCCGAAATGCCGGGCGCGCGAACCGTAGTTACTATTAAACGGTCTTATCAGCGATTAGACTGCGGAGTTCGGCCCGCAGTCGTTCAATCTCGGCAAGCTTTTGTCTGACGCGTTCAAAGAGAGCCGATTGAGTCTTGATACCTTCATCGATCAGGAACCCGGCGGCTTCCGCGCGGCTGCGAAACACGCCGGCTTGGACCAACGCCTCCAGCTTCTCCTGCGCCGCGGGCGAAATCTTCACCGCAACGACGTAATCATCTTTGGCTGAGATTGCCTTCTCGATGGTTCTGCTGATGTCGCGGCCGATGGCGCTCAACGATTCAGGAATGCGTGACGCGATGTCGCGAACCGACGAAGCGGTACGGCTCTGATCCTCTTGCGACTCATGGTCATCCTCGCGCAGCATCAGGTCATCAATGCGTTCCGGCGAAGGCGGTTGTTCCTTGTGATACGGACTGCTCATTTTCTAAAGACTCCTTTAGTCACTGCTGAATTCCACTTGTCCGTTTTACGATTTGCTTCATGTGTAAGTTCATTCTACGGAGCGCTGGAAACAACCGTCAAGCAAGAGCCCAACCTTGCCCGCCTATTCCGCATCCGTTATATTCGGGCTCAAAGTCTCGGGCTATAGGGGTTTTTAGTGAAAAGAATTAACGCGCAAATAGTCCTCGTTTTAATCGTACTCAGTTTAATCGTTCCGGGTTTTGCGATCGCGCAGCAGCAACCGCAGCAACCATCCGGCACTACGTCCAGCGGCAGCCGCACGACGGGCGGCTTACCCGGACGCCGGCCGGCACGAAACACCAGTCCCGCCGCTGCGGCATTGGAGCGCGACTTCGACGAAGCCCTCAAAGTGGTCCAGGAGCAATATATCGACGGGCGTAAGCTGAACTATAATGACGTGTTCAAGTCGTCGATCATCGGCATGCTCCGTTCGTTGGATCCACACTCCAATTACTACGACCGCGAAGAATTCGACGAACTCAAAACTGACCAACGCTCCGAGTACTACGGCATCGGCGCCTCGATTCAAAACTACACTTACGCCGATCAGCTCGATACCTACATAACAGCAACTTTCGCATCTTCTCCCGCTGCAAAAGCCGGACTCCGTTACGGCGATCGGATCGTTGAAGTTGACGGCGTGAAGATGACCGGGAAGTTTTCGATCGAAGTACGCGACAAGATTCGCGGACCACGCGGTTCCACCGTAAAGCTCACCTTGGAGCGCGCTGCCGACAAGCGGATCGAGAAGATCGATATCGTTCGCGACGCCGTGCCGCAGCCTTCGATTCCGGATGCGTACATGTTGAAACCGGGTATCGGTTATATCGACATGACGCGTGGTTTCAACTACACGACTACCGACGAGTTGCTTGAAGCACTCGACATGTTGCACGCCAAAGGCATGACCTCGCTGGTCCTGGATCTTAGAAATAATCCGGGCGGCTTTCTCGATCAGGCGATTCACGTCGCGGAAGTGTTTCTGCGTGACGGGCAGTTAATTCTCACGCAAAAGGGTCGGAACGGTTATCGCGACAATACGTACGAATCACGCAACCACTCTCCCGACACGACGCCGCTCGTGATTCTCATCAATGAGCAAACTGCGTCGGCGTCGGAAATCGTGGCGGGGGCCATGCAGGATCACGATCGCGCTTTGATTGTCGGCCAAACAAGTTTCGGCAAGGGCCTCGTGCAAAGCATTATTCCGCTCGAGTACGGCGCCGGATTGACGCTCACGTCAGCGAAGTACTACACACCGTCTGGCCGTTTGATTCAACGCGATTATTCGAACGGCGGCTTTTACGATTACTACACCCACGGCGCCGGCATTGGCGACAGGCAAACTGAGACTGCTAAACCCGC
>DASZDV010000391.1:0-2659 GCA_035941575.1 Pyrinomonadaceae bacterium | reverse complement strand
TTTTGTGGCTGGATTAGTGTTCGATTAACGCGTCTTCAGTGATGTCCCGCGCGCCGTTGGCGCGTTTCACTGCGTCCTGCAAAAGGCCGACGATCGTGTTTTCAGCCTCTTCCCACGATCCTCTGAGCGTGCAGCCCGCGGCGTTACGATGTCCGCCGCCGCCAAACTTCTCCGCGACCTTCGCGACATTCACATCGCCCTTGGATCTAAGACTCGTTCGATAAATTCCGGGCTCACACTCTTTGAGCAGTGCGACGGCTTCTACTTCGCCGACCGTCAACGGATAGTTAACAAATCCGTCTGTGTCCTCATCCGAGGCGTGCGCCTGCTTTTGCATCTCGAGTGATTGGCGCATGCACGCGACGCGTCCCGACTCGTCTCGTCTGGCTGTGGAAAGCACCGCACCCATCAACTGAATTCGGCTCCAGGGATAACTCGCAAACACGGCTTCAGCAGTCTTCGCCGGCTTCACACCTGTTCGCACAAGCTCGGAAGCGACCTTGAACGTGCGCTCGGTGGTGTTGGAGTAATGAAACGAACCGGTGTCGGTAATCAACGCGGTGTAGACGCATTCGGCAATCTCTTTCGTCACGCGCACGCCGGTCGCTTTGCAGAGGTTGTATATCATCTCGCCAACTGCTGAGGCAGTTGAATCGATCCAGTTAATGTTACCGAAGAGAGCAGTGGTGGAATGGTGATCGATGTTGACCACAAACTGCTTTTCGAGATCGGCGAGACCGGGTCTGGTAATGTCGGAACATTCGATCACGAACACTGCATGGTATGTAGGATCGACAGCAGGAGTGACGCGTACATCATTGGCGCCGGGCAGTTGCTGGTAAGCGTGGGGCACCGGATCGCGCATGATCACTTCGACATCTTTGTCGAGAGCGCGCAACAACCAGTACAGACCAAGTGACGATCCTAAACTGTCTCCGTCGGGGCGAATGTGCGAGGTGATCGCGAAACGACGTTTTGCCTCGATCAGCTCGACTACTTGACTAAGCATAATTCACAACTGACAAGAACTTAGTTCTTTGAACTTAGTTCTTTGTGCTTTGTCTAAAAACAAGTACAAAGCTCAAAGTACAAAGATCCAACGATACTGTTCTTTACTATCCGTTTTCCTTTCCTTGGCTTTCCCATTCTCGTTCGATCTCCTGTAGCAGTTGATCGACGCGTTCGCCTTCTTCTTCTACGCGGTCGCGTACAAAGTGAATCTCAGGTGTGCGCGGGAGATTCAAGGAGAGGCCGAGTTGCTTTCGCACATAGGGCGCCGCGTGCTTCAAAGCCGCGAGTGCCTCTTTGTGCTCGTTTTCGTCACCTGCGACTGTGACGTAAACACGTGCAGCACGTTTGTCGGCCGAGAGCCGAACGTCGGTTACGGTCACCATCGTTAATCGTGGGTCTTCCAGTTCGTAGCCGACAATCTGAGCAATCTCTTCCCTAAGGACGTCTGCTGTTCTTTCACTCCGATGCATTCTTGCGTACTTTGTACTTGGTTCTTTGTACTTTGTTTGGTCGATCAAAAAGAACCAAGCACCGAGAACAAAGTACAAAGATCCAAGTACTATGTTACAACTCAGTCGCTGCTACGCGCTCGACAATGTAGGCCTCAATCTGATCGCCAACTTTTACGTCGTTGAAGTTTTCCAGACTGATACCACATTCGAAACCTTCACGAACTTCTGACACGTCATCCTTGAATCGTCGCAACGAGGCAATGTTGCCTTCCCAACTCACTACGCCGTCGCGAATCAATCGCGCCCGCGCGTTGCGACGTACTAAACCATCGATAACCATACATCCAGCGACCGTACCGGCCCGAGGAACGCGGAACACTTCACGGACCGCAGCTTTGCCGAGGATCTTTTCCTTCTCGATCGCTTCGAGCATGCCGATCATCGCGGCGCGAATCTCTTCTTCAACCTTGTAGATGATCGAATGCAGTCGGATATCGACCGACTCCTGTTTTGCGACATCAGCCGCACGTGCTTCAGGTCGCACATTGAAACCGATAATCACCACTGCTGATGACGACGATCCCGCCTGCGTCGCAGAGCCGAGCAGAACGTCCGACTCCGTGATCGCACCCACGCCGGATCGAATCACCTTTACTTTCACTCGCTCCGTCGAAAGCTTTTGCAGCGTCGACTTCAAAACTTCGACTGAACCCTGCACGTCAGCCTTGATGATGACCAGCAGTTCCTTAACTTCACTCTCACCAAGGGCTTCGATACCGCGTTTGGTCGTCTGCAGCAGTGTCGCCTGGCGACTCAACATCTGACGATGCTGTGATATCGACTGCGCCTTTGTGATATCCGAAACAACTTGGAAACTCTCACCAGCTTGCGGCACGCCTTGCAATCCAAGCACTTCGACTGGAGTTGCCGGCCCTGCTTCAGTGATCGGCTCACCACGATCGTTGAACATTGCACGAACTTTGCCGGAGATCTGTCCGACAATGAACGGCTCGTGAATCTTGAGAGTGCCCTGCTGGACCAGCACGGTTGCTACCGCACCGCGACCACGATCGAGTTTTGCCTCCAGCACGACTCCGGATGCGAGACGAGTCGGACTCGCGCGCAGATTCAAGATGTCGGACGTCAGCAGAATGGTCTCGAGGAGGGTGTCGAGATTCTCTCGTTTCTTCGCGGAC
>DASZDV010000390.1:0-2582 GCA_035941575.1 Pyrinomonadaceae bacterium | reverse complement strand
GGACAAGTTCTACCGCGTCGTGCGCGAGGGACAAGAAAAGGATGAGGAGTCTACAGGGCTGGGATTGTCGTTCGTGCGCGAAGTGATCGAACAGCACGGCGGTCAGGTTGCGTTGGATTCTGAAGAAGGACGTGGCTCGAGATTCAGCTTCACTCTCCCGCGCTTGTAAAAAGACTTAAGGCCGGTTGATCGTGCCGCGGCAAGTGTCAGCGCCACAGATGCATCGCTTGTCGTCGGAATGAAGTGTCGTCTCGTAATCGATCGTGATCTCTTCTCCCGCCTCTATATCCCGCCGAGCACGAAACAAGATGTGATTGTGAAGTATCTGCATGAAGGCGTTTGGCTGGCAGGAGTGATTGATGTAGTGAGTGCCGTTTCCTCCACGACTGCCGTCGAGACTCCACCGGCTGTTCACTTCACAGATTCTGAGCATCTTGCGGTGCGCGCGCCGGCGAGCTTCCGCGTTTGAGATCTTTTCGCCTGTGTACTCGGCGATCTTGTGTCGTTTCTTGAAAGGAATGGTGGCGAAGCAGCCTTTGCCGTGTATTGCGGAAGGTTTGACTGCCAGTCCGTGCGCGAGTTTCACTCTTTGCAATCCGCGGCGCTACTTCAGCTTGAAAGTGCGAGCGATAAGATCTGTCTGGTTACGAATGCGGCTCAACTTTTCGCGCAGACCAGTAAATCGGAGCGAGTAAATCGTGCGGTTGTCAGCCTGTAAGTAGTAGACGCGTCCGATCATCGTCTTACCGCCGCGGACGAACTCATACGACATTGTGACGCCATCGAGCCGGCCGTTGAAAGGATCTTCCTTACCAGGAACAAAGCCGGGGAGAAAGTGAAGCGTCAGATCCTGATCGCGCCGCGCGAGGTCGGATGGACTCGTACCTGCTTCTACCACTTCTTTACGAATCGTGAGATAGCCGTCGAGCCGATCGCCGTAAACGAATTCCGGGTGCTCGTGCGCGGCGTCGGGCTCCAGTATTGTGCGCCATGTCGCGGAAGGCAGTTCGAATGTGTATTCAACTTTGTTGTTTGAATAGGTCTGTTGGGCAGTTACTACCTGCACCAGCAGGCTAAGCAACAAAAAACTGAGTGTCACTTTACGTTTCATACCAAGTCCTTCAGATGCTCCGGGCGGCAGCGCCGTTTGCCACCCCGGCGATAACAGACTTCTGGATGCCGATCAGCACTTCGATTCCACGGGTTGCCAGGGCCACGAGATCATCCATCTGCGCACGGCTGAATGGCTCGCGCTCGGCGGTACCTTGCAATTCAATGAACCGGCCATCGCTCGTGCAAACCACATTCATATCGACTTCCGCGCGCGAATCCTCATCGTACTTGAGATCGAGTAAAGGTGTGTTGCCGACGATCCCAACACTCACGGCCGCAACCTGGTTTGTTGTCAACGGACGCGTGATCTTTCCAGCGCGCAACAGTTGATTGCTGGCGAGCGCAAATGCGACGTATGCACCTGTAATCGCGGCAGTGCGTGTGCCACCGTCGGCTTGCAAAACGTCGCAGTCGATGGTCAACGTCCGCTCGCCGAGGGCTCTCATGTCGGCGACTGCACGCAAACTCCGGCCTATTAACCTCTGAATCTCGTGCGTTCGGCCTGATGGTCCACCACGCCCGATTTCGCGCGCCGTGCGTGTTTGGGTTGAACGCGGCAGCATCGCGTACTCGGCAGTGAGCCATCCTTGGCCGGTGTTCCGCAGAAACGGCGGCACCCGGTCTTCGAGTGAAGCGGCACAAACCAGGCGCGTGTTTCCCATCTCGATTAAGACCGAGCCTTCAGCGTACGACAGAAAGCCGGGCGTGATTTGCACCGGCCGCAACTCATCGTAGGCGCGGCCGTCAGTGCGTTCGAAGCTCATCGTGTCCCCAAATTTCTACAGCCTCGAGAATTGACGGAGCAGATCCTAAGAATCTCTCGGCTACTTTAGCAAACCTTTCAGCAGCATCGGTGACGTAAAAGTGGTCGAGATCATCACAAAGTCTTCGTTCCTCGTAAAGGCCGAGTGGTTCATCGTGCGTCAGGTTCGACTTTTCCAGTAATGATTCGACGTCTGCGGCGGTGGCAGCTCCGGAGTCGATCAGCGTGATCTCGTCTCCCACCGTTTCACGAATAACGTCTTTTAATATCGGATAGTGAGTGCAACCAAGTACCAGAGCACTGATTGGCGTTGTGCGGAAGTCGCTCAGATAGTCTCTTGCGACCACGCGAGCACCATCAGTACTGGCCCAACCCTCTTCCGCCAGAGCGACAAAAAGCGGACAGGCTCTTTCAATCACTTCGCCGGTCGCACCGAACCCTGCAATCGCCCGGGCGTAAGCACCGCTGTTGACAGTTGCTTCAGTGGCGATGACGCCGATTTTTCCTCCTTGCGCAATCTCAACTGCGGCTCGTGAACCAGGTTCTATGACACCGATTACCGGCACTTTGACTGCCTTGCGAATGGCAGGCACTGCGAGTGCGGAGGCAGTGTTGCACGCAACCACCAGTAACTTTATTCCATGCGCTTCGAGAAACTTCGAATTCTCTACCGCATAACGTTCGACTGTCGCGAGAGACTTCGTTC
>DASZDV010000389.1:0-11050 GCA_035941575.1 Pyrinomonadaceae bacterium | reverse complement strand
GAATCTCCGCACACTGCCGGTACTCTCGCAGGTCGACTTCGAGTCCTAACCTCACGTTCGCTTCGACGGTATCCGCGCCCTGGTCCTGGAGCGCGTAAGCCCGAATCTTATTGACGATGCCGATGCCGCGTCCTTCCTGTTGCTGATAAACGATCGCGCCGCGGCCCTCCTGGTTAATTAACTGCAGTGTCTGGTGCAGTTGACGCCCGCAGTCGCATTTTGTCGAGCCAAAGACGTCGCCCGTGAGACACTGTGAGTGGATGCGAACCAGTGTCGGTACGTCGCGCCTCATCTCGCCCTTAAACAGGGCCACAAACTCTTCGTCGGTCGTAAGTGAGCGGTACGCAGCAATGCGGAAGTCGCCCCATTCGGTGGGTAAATTGGCGACCGCCACGCGTTCGACGGTTCCGGTCTGCATCGAGTCGCAACAAGTTCCAATAGCCGATTCTTGAGATGTTTGTACTTCCATGGCCATATCAACAGGGTTGTAAGAGTAAAATTGGGTTTGGTAATTATAGGAGCAAGATAGAGGGGCCCACAAGCGCACCCGTGAAAGACGATTACAACGACACTGATTCTCCCACACAAGTCGGGGGCCGATTCGACGAAAGCGGCTCGCGGACGGAGCGTAGGCCCGTGCTTATTGCCTTGGGCGGAGAATTACTCGCGACACCCATTCCACTTGAGCGAAGCAGCGTCACGCTTGGTCGCGCCCTCGAGGCCGACATTCGTTTGAACGATGCAAAAGCCTCGCGCCTGCACGCCCGCATCAGCGCCGATATCGACCCGAATTCAGGTGCGACGATCTTCAAGATCACGGATCTCAACTCGACCAACGGAACATTGGTAAATGGACGCGTCGCGCCCGAAGCCGTGCTCGCCCATGGCGACAAGATCCTCATCGGCGATCATCTCTTTCGTTTCGAACTGCTCGACGAGATCGACCGCGCGTTTCAACAACAGATACACCGCCTGCTTGGGCATGATGAACTGACGGGCCTACTGACGAGCAAATCCTTCTTCAGTGAACTGCGGCGCGAAGCCGCTCGCGCAGAACAGACCGCGCAACCATTTTGCGTGTTGATGATGGATCTTGATTACTTCAAAGCGGTCAACGACAGCTACGGCCATCTTGTCGGCAATCGAACGTTGCAGGACGTCGGCGTGATCATCAAAGCTGCGTTGCGTTCTGGGGACGTGGCGGCGCGTTTTGGCGGGGAGGAGTTTGCCGCGTTCCTGCTCGACGCTGATTACTTGCAGGGACTTGTGGCAGCGGAGCGCGTGCGGCGCGGCATCGAACAGTTCGTGTTCTCGGCCAAGTCGGAAACCGGCGATGCGGAAGCCACACGGTTTCGACTCACGATTAGTATCGGCGTGGCCTGCTTTCCTGATGACGAGCGCGACCCGATCCGGCTGGTTGAACTGGCCGATTCCGCGTTATATCGTGCAAAGCGAAATGGCCGGAATGTGACCTGCGCTTATCGGCATTCGCTGGCCTTGAACGAGGGTCCGTTGCGCCCGAGGCGCGACTGATTCGGATCAACCTTTTTTGAACCGCCGCAACCCGATCGACGTGTAATGTTCCGGCAGACTTCGTGATTTGCGATTATTTGAACTGGCCGTGTATTCTTTTCCGCAGTGAATAGCAATCTCAATTTAGCCTCTAAACCCTTTAGTAATCGGCTTCTCCCGTGGGCGCTGACCGCGATCGTGCTGTTTGTCTCACTAATCGGTCTCTTGGTTGTGGTTCGGCTGACAACGGTCGCAAGAGCACAGGCGAATGCCACGCAACTGGAAATCAACACCCTGCGGCAGAAGGAACACGACCTCGTAGAAAAAGCCGAGAAGATCAAGAATGAACTGACTCCGGAACAGCAGCAGGCAGTTCCGGCCGCGCATCAGCTGGTCGATCGGAGGACCTTCTCGTGGTCACGACTGCTCGTGGATCTCGAGTCGTATGTGCCCGCGAATGTGAAAGTCTCACGAATTGCCGTGCGCGACGTCACGAAGCAAGGGGACCAGACGGTAGCCGAGCTGGATCTGGCGGTATTTGCGAAGAACCCCGCAACGATCAACGACATGATCTC
This sequence comes from Pyrinomonadaceae bacterium, assembly GCA_035941575.1. GTDB lineage: Bacteria > Acidobacteriota > Blastocatellia > Pyrinomonadales > Pyrinomonadaceae > PSRF01. Next base: position 8,963 of record DASZDV010000389.1, on the reverse strand, counting down.
GGCGATGCACGAACAGGGGATCTTTCAAGCAGAATTGCGTGTGCAAAACCTGCAAAAAGGGCGCGGTGAAGCGGGCACTGAGTATGAGTTGTACGTAATTTATCGTCCACGCTTTGCCTATACACGCGAGAGCGTTGCCGAGAACGCGGCGCAAGCAGAATCAAGCGAGGTGCCGCGATGACGCCCGACACTACAGCACCTCCTCGTTCTGAATCGAGCTACAAACAACGTGTGAGCACGTTTCTGGATTCGCGTCGCGGCAAGATGTTCGGCTTTGCGGAAGTTGCCGCGCTGGCCGGCAGTTGTGTCGTCTTGCTGCTCGTGCTGTTGAGCTACCTTTACTTCCTGGTTCCGGCGCGTTCACACGTAAGCTCGCTCAATAGTGAAAAGGAGCGTTTGCAGACCAACCTCAAGACACTTGAGGGCGTCGTCAATAAAGAAACCACCGTACGCGAGCAAGTCGATCAAACTGCTGCTAGTCTTACCGAGTTCGAAACGAACTACCTGTGGGAACCGGATCAAGGACGCCTCGATCTCTACGACGAACTCAATCAACTCATCATCAAAGACGGATTGCGAAATACTTCCGGTCCGACCTACACGCCGCTCGATCCAGCCGGTACGAAATCAGTCGGCGGAAGGACAACGACGACGAAGTGGCAAAGTTATTACCCCGGAATCTCGGTGATGGTGACGGTCGAGGGACAGTACCAGGACATTCGCCGCTTCATTCGCGACATCGAGAGAAGCAAGCAGTTCGTCGTCATCAACGAAGTGGAATTGCAGAAAGCGAGCGACAACAATGCTCCAACTTCGGCTGAAGAAGGTGCGTCGAGTCCGCGCGGCTCGCTCATCAGTCTGCAACTGAATATGGCTACTTACTTCCAACGAAGTATCTCGGCTACCACACCCGGCCAGGCTCAGGAATAAAGAGATGCAAGCAGTCGATCTAACCAAACCCGGCGAGACGAAGAAACTGATTGGGGCGGCGATTCTCGGTCTGGTTGCGCTCCTGGTTTTGTGGTGGGCATTATTCGGGTTTGGCAGTAGCAGTTCTCCTTCGACTACACCGGCACGAGCGGCCGCTACGCCAGTGCCGGCGCGTGGGGGAAGTGTTCGAGCTCAGACGCAGCCTGTCTCCCCCAACATTGCTGACCTCGCAACCTATGGTCCGATCGTGTACCAGCCGTCTGCGTATACCGCACCGGAAGCCAAGCGCAACATCTTCGCGTACTACGTGCCGCCGCCGAAGCCGCAACCAGTCGTTAAAGAAGCACCGGCAACGCCTACTCCACCACCGCCGCTTCTCCTGGCCTCTGTTTCTCCGTCGAACGTGTTTGCTCGCAGTCCTGAGTTCAAGCTTGAAGCCGCTGGCGACAAGTTTACGCCGGCGACGAAGATCTACTTCGAAGGACGAGAACTTCCGACGACCTACACCGGTCCCCAACAGCTCTCCGCGATGGTGCCGGCGTCAATGTTCGCAGCTCCCGGGTCGCGCAACGTCATTGTTCGCACCGACGACAACAGTCTCTACTCCAATCCTTTGACGGTGAGCGTTGCGGCGCCTCCTGTACCGAATTATCTCTACGTCGGCATCATCGGTGAGTACACGCGCGTCGGAGATACTGCACTCGTCCAGGACAAAAGTAACAAGAACATACTCAGCGTTCATCGCGGCGAACCGCTCGGCGGAAGGTTTCGTGTGACTAGCATCTCTGATAAAGAGTTGGTGTTGATGGATACAACTCTGAAGATCAAACACACACTCGCGATGACTGAGGGCGACAGAAGTTCAGGCAATCCTCTGACGCGTCCAACACCTCGAGTCGAGGCTGAAGATGATGAACCTTGAAGCAATGACCGACCACAATATATTCGGGTCGCGCTTCGAGCGTTCAGCGCGTCGCTCAACGGCTGATTCGACTGCAAGCAGACGCTCTGAGCGCGGATACACCCTCGTTGCGATGCTGGCGCTGATGACCGTTCTCGCTTTGTTCGCCATGGCAATTGCCCCTCGCGTGCAGCAGCAGGCACAGCGTGAGCGTGAACGCGAAGCAATTTATCGCGGCGAACAAGTGGCCGATGCAATTCGTCAGTACTACGCCTATCGCACTAACGTGCTGCGCATTCCAGGCGATCAAGCTCTACCTTCTTCAATGGAGCAACTGCTCGATGGATTACCAGTTGTCGGCGGATCGAAGAACCGAATGATCCTTCGCGCATCAGCGGCGCGCGATCCATTAACGAAAGAAGCCGAGTGGCGTTTTATTGGACCACGGACTCAATCGCTCATTGAGTTTGAGCAGTCGATCCTCTTCTACACAAACAGCTTCCTGCCGCCTCCTCGATACCAGGAAATGATTTCAATGCAACAGTTAGCGGTTCCGGCCATTATCAACACCATCAATCTGAAGGACCGCGATAAGTCGGGTAGTTCCTCTTCGGTAGATGATTTTGCCGGTGGTCCATTCGTCGGGGTTGCAAGCCGCAGCAGAAATGCATCGGTACTTACGTTCTATGGAATCGAGCGTGAGGATCAGTGGATCTTCACTCCGCTGTTTCGCTGATCAAAGTTGGACCATCAAGTTTTTTCGTTCGTCTCTTTCCTTCATCCCTCGACATTGACATCGCTGTTTTCTGCAACGCTCCTAATCGCTTGTGACAACGCCGAACGCACTTGAAGAGGCGCTTCTCGATCGTCGAATCGATCTCTGTGAGGCGTGCTGAGCGCTCGATCAACGCGTAAAAAATATTTCAGCGAATGAGCAATAAGTTATTGACATCGGAGTTATTTGCGTTTATATAGCAAGATGTTGTGCGCCGTTTACTCTAGCCCACAAGAGAGAAGTAAGCACAGTATCTTGTGGTCATGAAGAAACAAAAAACTAATCTCGAAAGAAGGAGCACATAGAAGCTATGGCAACTAAAAAAGGTGGAAAGAAAGCAGGGAAGAAGGGCGGAACCAAGAAGTCCGCGAAGAAGGGCGGAACCAAGAAGGCCGCAAAGAAGAGATAAGTCGAACCAGCAGGTCACAGCACGTACCTTCCACCGGCGCACACAAACATCTGAGGCCCATGCGGCCTTGCGAAAGAAACGACGAGACCTTCAAACGAAGCTCGTCGTTTCTTTTTGTTGTTTAGTGAAACTGCGCTGACAGATCCGTTAGCGCCAATCAGGCGGTTGCGAACCGGATGGTACGTACTCAGGAACTCTTGCCTCAATGCTTGCGTTCGACGGAGGAAGACGATTAGCGACATGCTGCCGCACCAGGTTTCTGAATTCCAGTTCCTCGTTGCCGTTCCTGAAGACTCTCTTCGGGACGGCCGTCATCATTCTCGCATCCTTGCCATAGACGATGACGTACATCGAGTTGTTCTCTAACACGCGAGTGTAAAGGCTCCAGGCCAGCTTCGAATCGATTCCCGACGTTTGCACCCAAACGCCTTCGTTGGAGAACGTCAGTTGGTACTCGCCTCGCGCCTGCAGATTGCCCCTAAAGTACTTTCTCGGCATTTCGACTAACATCGTGTGGCCTCCTGCCACCGCGACAACCAGTGTGAGTAGTACCACCGCCCAGATGGGAAAAATAAACTCCCCGATCATTGTCAGTGCGATACCGCCGAATAGAACCATCACGAAGAAGGCACCCAGCCGCACGAGCATATTAGTTTCGCCCAAAATCAGGAGTCGCGAGGCGTTCAGGTATTCCGCCTCCGTGTAAGTAAATCGTAGTTGTATTGGTTGCATAACGAGACCTGTTGAAGATAATCAGGTGAGGCCGACTAAACCACAATAACATAGAATGAAACTCTTCAGGTGAAGTCTCTGCATCGGAACACGCAAAGCTCATGGTCTCCATCGCTCTTGTAGAACCCGAGATTCCTCCGAACACCGGCAACGTTGCGCGACTGTGCGCCGCAAGCAACATCCCGCTGCATATCGTCGGCGTCACCGGGTTTCGCATGGACGATCGCGCGCTTCGGCGAGCAGGGCTCGACTACTGGCCGGAAGTGCAGCTCTCAAGACACGCAAACCTGGAAGAGCTTTATCAATCATTGCCCGAAGCACGGTTCGTATACCTCACAACAAAAGCAGATCGCGTCTACACCGATTGGGTGTTTCAACCTTACGATTGCCTTGTCTTTGGCCGCGAAACACGTGGCTTGCCGGAAGATCTGCTGCGCCGCAACTGGGACAACTGCCTCCGCATTCCCATTCGCAATCCGAAGATCCGCAGCTTGAACCTGGCGACCGCTGTCGGTATCGTGCTCTACGAAGCACTAAGACAAACGGACCTGAAACTTTGAATGACTGAACGAAGGAACATACGGAATATCGCGATCATTGCGCACGTCGATCACGGAAAGACGACGCTCGTCGATACGATGCTGCGCCAGTCAGGCACCTTCCGCGAAAACGAGCAAGTACGCGACCGCGTTATGGACTCGATGGATCTCGAACGCGAACGCGGTATCACCATCATGGCTAAGAACACCGCCGTCCGTTACCGCGATGTGAAGATCAACATCGTCGACACACCGGGTCACGCCGACTTCGGTGGTGAGGTCGAGCGAGTGTTGAAGATGGTTGACGGAGTGATGTTGCTGGTCGATGCTGCTGAAGGTTGTTTGCCGCAGACTCGTTTCGTGTTGCGCAAGGCGCTCGAGGCGCGCCTTCCCGCAATCGCGGTGGTGAACAAGATCGATCGCAGCGATGCGCGACCCGCGGAGGTCGTCAATGAAATCTACGAACTGTTTCTCGACCTCGATGCGACCGATAAGCAGATCGACTTTCCCATTCTGTACGCGGTCTCGCGCGAAGGCATTGCCAAACACAAACTCGACGACGAGTCGCACAACCTGCAACCGTTGTTCGATCAGATCGTCGAGACGATCCCGCCACCACGCGAGCTCAGGTCCGACTCCTTGCAGTTACTCGTCGCGAATCTCGATTACAACGATTACGTCGGGCGGCTCGCGATCGGACGAATCTTCTCAGGTGAGATCAGAGTCGGCGATCAGGTCGCGGTCGTGAAACCCGATCTGTCCACTCACAAGACGAAGATATCGCAGCTCTATGTCTTCGAAGGATTGAAACGTGAAGCAGTGGACAGTGCAGGCTTCGGCGAGATCGTCGCGCTTGCCGGAATCGAGAACATCAACATCGGCGACACCATCACTTCGGCAGATAACCCGCATCCGTTGCCTTCCATCGCTGTTGATGAACCGACCATTTCGATGATCTTCGGCGTCAACAACTCGCCGTTTGCGGGTCGCGAAGGAAAGTTCGTCACGTCTCGGCAGCTCAAGGAACGTTTGGACAAAGAGATCCTCGGAAACGTCGCTATTAGAGTCGAAGACACAGAGTCGCCGGACCAGTTCAAGGTGTCAGGTCGCGGCGAACTGCAACTCGCCATTCTGATCGAGATGATGCGGCGCGAGGGTTACGAACTCCAGGTTTCGAAACCCGAAGCGATTACGCGGAAGGTCGACGGACAGGTTTTCGAACCGATCGAAGCCGTAGTCATCGATTGTCCCGACGAGTTTATCGGTGTGATCACTGAAGCGCTCGGCCGGCGCAAAGGACAGATGACGAAGATGATCAATCACGGCACAGGCCGCGTGCGTCTGGAGTTTGAAACACCGTCGCGAGGATTGATTGGTTTTCGAAATGAGTTTCTCACCGAAACGAAAGGCACCGGTCTGCTGAACACGATGTTCCTTCGTTGGGGTGAATGGCAAGGTTCAATGCGCGGCCGTGCGACGGGATCACTCGTTGCAGATCGCACAGGCGACACAACGACGTACGCCCTCTATAACCTACAGGAGCGCGGCACGCTTTTCGCCCGGCCCGGGACGAGAGTCTATGAAGGAATGATCGTCGGGGAAAACGCGCGCGCAGTTGATCTCGACGTCAATGCAGTGAAAGAGAAGAAGCTAACTAACATGCGCGCTTCGACGGCCGATGAAGCGATGCGTCTCGTGCCGCCGAAGGAGCTCTCGCTGGAACAAGCATTGGAATTCATCGCCGACGATGAACTCGTCGAAGTAACTCCACAAACTATCAGGTTGCGCAAGCGAATCCTTCCCGCAAATCAACGGCCCAAGAAGAAAGAGTCGCCCGATTCCTGAAGATGCGAACTTCTTTCCGCCTACCGCGCGTCTATCCGATTACCGACGTTTCCATTTCCGGGCTCTCGCATGCGGAGCAAATCGCGCTGTTGGCTGATGGTGGCGCCACGCTTGTGCAACTTCGCGAGAAACACGCGCCTCCGGTGCAGTTTTACGAACAGGCAAACGCGGCCATGGCAGTCGCACGCGAACGCGGCGTACACATCATCATCAACGACCGCGCGGATATTGCGTTGGCCGTTGGCGCTGACGGTGTGCATCTCGGCCAGGACGATCTGCCGCCCGAAGCCGCGCGTCGACTGCTCGGCGGCCATGCGGTGATCGGATACTCAACTCACTCGGTCTCCCAGGCGCTCGAGGCCACTAAACTACCGGTGGACTACATTGCAATAGGCCCTATCTTTCAAACCTCGACGAAAGAAAACCCTTCTCCAGTGGTCGGTCTGAACGGATTACGGGCGGTCCGCGACGCGATCGGAAAACTCCCGCTGGTCGCGATCGGCGGCATCACCCCGGCGAACGCTGAAGAGGTAATAGCGGCAGGCGCCGACTCAGTGGCAATGATCAGCGGTCTTTGGCCTCGCCCTTAAGTCCCAAGTCAAAACATTTTTTCTTGCGTTTGTCATTGTTATGCGCGAGAATCGGCGAGGTCGCATTTAAGCCAGGCCTCCGCGACCAACTCTCCTACCGACTATGAGCTTTTTCGATTTGCCGCCCATTATTGAGCGAATGTTGCTGGTTTCCGACAAAATCAGCGACCTGAACTTCTCCGTGGGACAGCCCCCGCAAGTCGAGATCAATGGCAAGCTTACGCCCGTTCAGCCGCTCGGCATGCAGAAGCTCTCTCCTTATCAAACTGAAATAATTGCGATGACGTTGATGTACGGCAACCCGGACGCGGCCGAACGCCTGGCACGCACGGGCACGGCCGATCTCAGCTACTCGCTGCCCTCACGCGCCCGATTCCGCGTCAATATCTTTCAGCAACGCGGTGTCTACTCGATCGTGATGCGTGTCATTCCGATGGATATTCCGACACTCAAGTCGCTTGGCCTGCCGGCGCAATTATCCGAGATCGCTGAACTTCGTAACGGGCTCGTCCTCGTCACTGGGCCAACCGGATCGGGCAAAAGTTCTACTCAGGCAGCGATCATCGACATGATCAACGACAAGAAGCACTATCACGTTGTCACGATTGAAGACCCCATCGAATACCTGCACATTCACAAACGCTCAACGATCAACCAGCGCGAGGTTGGTCACGATACGCGCGACTTCCCGTCAGCGTTGCGCGCGACGCTGCGACAGGCGCCCAAAGTGATCCTGATCGGTGAAATGCGCGACTTCGAAACGACCGAGATCGCGCTCGAGGCCGCCGAAACAGGCCACCTCGTGCTCTCAACCTTACACACCATCGACGCCTCGAAAACTGTCGACCGAATCATCGGCTTGTATCCGAAGAACGAGGAGCCCGTAATCAGAACGCGTTTGGCCCAAACGTATCGTTACATCGTTTCGCAACGCTTGATTCCGAGAGCGGATGGCGGCGGACGAGTGGCAGCGGTTGAGATTCTGCGTTCGAGTCCGCGTACGCGCGAGTACATCGAAGCGGGAGAGGTCGAGGGTAAATCACTGCTCGATGCAATGCGCGACGGCAAGCTCGATGGCATGCAGGACTTCGACACTGTCATCAAAGGAATGATCGAATCGAACATTGTCTCGCTCGAAGATGGACTCGCGTTCGCGACCAATCAAAACAATCTGCTGCTCTCCCTCAAAGGCATGACTGCGGCGGAAGACTTCATTCGCCAGGACCACATGCCTGCGAACGCCTTTTCAGACTCCGGCTCGATGTTGGGATTAATTGAATAATGATCATAGTTTGTCCTAAATGTTCGACGCGTCTCCAGGTGGATCAGGAGAAGTCGCCGAACCGCCCGTTCAACGTTCGCTGTCCAAAGTGCAACAGCACGATCAGTTCGGGCGCTCCGAGTCCGGCACTGGAACAGTCTGCGCTCGCGGTGGGCGGTTCTCCGTCAACGGAGCATCCGCGTTTTGAACAACCCACGGCGCGAGCGTACGAATCGTCGTCGAAGCAGGCACAATCAGTTGAAGCGTCGTCTCCGAGCGAAGCTCTTCAGGTACTTGCAGATCTGCTTTCGAACGGTGCGAATGGAGAACCGAGCAAGCCCGGTGCCCGGCCGGCCTGGGACAAGCGTAAAGCGTTGATCTGTTCGTCGGAACCGTATCGTGAGGCTGTGGCGCGAAAGCTGGCTGACAGTGGCTACCAGGTTTATGTTGCCGAAGACACGCGCCAGGCAGTTGAGACGATGCGGTCGAAGAAAATGGACGCAGTTTTGCTCGATCCGAACTTCGATCCTGCCGAGCAAGGTTCGGCATTTGTCGTTCGTGAGGTTAATGTGCTTCGGCCGGCGCAACGGCGACGTGTCTTCTTTGTTCTCCTGTCACCATCGATGCGCACGATGGATGCGCATGCTGCCTTTCTCAACAACGCAAACGCGATCATCAATGTCACTGACCTTGACGAAGTTGACCGTGTGATGGACATCGCAGTGCGGGAATACAACGAACTCTACCGCGAGTTTTACGCCGCATTCGGTCTCACCGCTTTGTAGTTCAGCGTCGTCACTGGCATTATTTTGTGGCGATGAAAAGGGCGCCGGACCGATCCCACCACAATTCACCGCGACACGACCACCGGCATCGCCATTCTTCTGACAACCGGCGACGCTTGAGCCTTGTGCTGTCTTTGACGGCGCTCTACATGATTGCTGAAGCCTTCGGTGGATGGTGGACGGGATCGCTCGCGCT
>DASZDV010000388.1:0-8887 GCA_035941575.1 Pyrinomonadaceae bacterium | reverse complement strand
GGCAAAATGATGTGCGCGTGCCTCGTCGTTTCGTTGATGTACGGATCGATGGCAACCATAAACTCGAGTTGCGCGAGTCCTCGGTCCAACTCGCGGCCATTGGGGGTTGACAGCACCGGGTTGCCTGCGAGAGTCACCAGCGCCTTAATTTGTCCTGGCCCTTCCGTCAGGATCTCTTCGGCCATTGCCGCGACAGGCAACTCTCCCGAGAACTCAGGCAGCTTTCGCACTCGGCTTCGCCAACGTCCAAAACTTCCGCGCGAAGCAAGTGATTCAGGAGCTGCGACCGGATCGAACGCCGGGAGCGTGAACATCGCGCCGCCTGGGCGATCGAAGTTTCCGGTGACGATATTCAAGACATTGATCAACCACTGACAGACGCCGCCGAACTCCTGCGTGCTGACACCGATTCGCCCGTAACACACAGCCGATTCCGCGGCGGCGAACTCTCTCGCCAGCGCGCGTATTTCGTTCGCCTCGATTCCAGTAATCGGCGCCGCTCTCTCCGGAGTGAATTCAGCAACGAGATTCGCAACAGTCTCCACACCTTTGGTAAACGTTCCCAACTTGTCCAAGCAAACTAAGCCTTCATCAAACAGAACATGCAGCAATGCGAGCAGCAGTAAAACGTCGCTGCCCGGACGTATAAAGAGATGCCGATCGACGATTCGCGCCGTTTCGTTATAACGCGGATCGATCAGCACGACTTTGCCGCCACGCTGTCTGATCTCCTTTAGCCTGCGTCCTGCGCCCGGAGCCGTCATCAGACTACCGTTCGATACCATTGGGTTCGCCCCAAACATCAAGAGAAACTGTGTGCGGTCGATATCAGGAATTGGCAGCAGCAGTTGATGGCCGAACATCAAGTAACCCGCTACGTGATGGGCCAGTTGGTCCACGGACGTTGCGGAGAATCGATTGCGCGTGTGCAGACTGCGAATGAAACCCGGTGCGAACAAAAGCGCGCCGTAGTTGTGAACAATCGGATTACCGAGGTAAGTGGCGATCGAACTCTTGCCGTACTTCGCGTTAATGCGCTTTAGATTGTGAGCGACCTCGGCAAACGCTTCATCCCATTCGATGCGTTGCCAGCCGCCGGCAGTGCGACGCACCGGATGTCTCAGCCGGTCCTTATCGTAGTGAAGGTCCTGTAAGGCGACTGCTTTTGGACAGATGTAACCGCGGCTGAACGGATCGTCCTTGTCGCCGCGGATATCTAAACGACCGTTGCTTTCGACGGTAATTTCGATGCCGCAGATCGCTTCGCAGATATTGCATGCGCGATAATGAGGCGAACCGTTGTGATTGTCTTGGCGGCGCATAGTTGGAACACCTTCGCCCGCCTACTATATCTAAAACACAAAACTTGCGCCCGCTCTGCCAGTCCTTCCCGGTGTGCGAAAGCCGCTTTCGAAATACTCGCGATCGAATATGTTGTCGATATAACCGAAGAATCGCAGTTGGCGCTTTTCGTCTCCTAACGGTAGCGAATAACTCGCGCCTAAGTCAGCCTTGGCAAATCCTTTAAAGCGAAATCCGCGACTCGTAAACGTAACCGGATCAATCACAGCCCCGAGATAGTTACTCGAAGCAGAGAAATCGAAATTAACGAGCACGCGCCTCGCGATGCGCTGCGTTGCGACGAACGAGAATTGGTGATCGGGAATCACAAGCGCACGAATTGTTCCGGGAACCTGTGGCGTGCGGTTTTGTGCTTTGGTGAATGTGTAGGCGGCCGTTAGGTTGAGCGATTTGACCGGAGTTGCTCTCAACTCGACCTCCGCCCCGCGAGCGATGCCGCCGTCAGTGTTGAGATATCCGCCAAAGCGTCCAAATGGATCGGTTGTAAAGTCGATCAGTCCTGAGAAGTCGAAAATGATCACGCGGCGCAACTGGGTGTAGAAATAGCTTGCAGAGATGCGCACTCGATTGTCCAACAACGTCTGATCGATACCTGCGTCGAATGCAATCGATTGTTCCGGTTTCAAGCGTGGATCGCCGAAAACCGAGTAACCAAAGAAACTGTCGAAGAACGTTCCAAAGCGTTCGAAGAGCGACGGCGCTCGATAGCCGTTACCGACATGGCCGCGCAGCTTTGTGCCTGACGACCGAAACGTATACGCAACTGAGCCGTCTCCCGTGTAAGCGGTGGGAGGCGATTGAAAAGTGATTCCCTGGTAAGGCGCAGAGGCTGCGGGAGTAAACACTGGTTCCTGCAAACGGAAGAACTGCGCGCGAAACGCGCCTGAGATTTGCAAACGATCGTCTAGCAATCTCAGTTGATCTTGAAAAAAAAGTGCGTGGCTTTTCTGCGTGACATCGACGTCGGAATTGTCTGCCGGATTTACCTGGAACGACGGATTCTCAAAACGTTCAGTCTCAAACTCGTATCCGCCGGTGAGGTAGTTCACGCGTCCGACACGCGCGTCAACACGTGCATTCAGCGTATGAACTCGCGCATTGAAGTCTGAACGCGTTGAGCCTCCAAATGGTTGAAAACCAGTGCCGAGTGGTCCATTGATGCTGCTGCGGTTTGTCGCTAAACCTTGATAACTGATCGTGTAGCCGAAGTGCTCGGTTGGGCGCTGAGTGAAAATTATTGCGCCATTGAAGAAGTTCGCTTCGCGTAAGCTGTCAGGGTCGTTTGGCGCCGGAATGAAAGTAGCCGAACCGGCGTTCAACTGTGATGGGGGCACTCCGGCTTCGAAACGAAGTTGTTCGGCGCGAGAGAGGGGAATTGCTTCGATGATTCCCGTGGGCAACACGCCGATGGCTTCGGGATTGCCATTTAAATCCAATCGTGAATCAGCGGCGTAGATGCGCCCTGAAAGTGTCGCAGTCGGCGTTAGACGAAACAGAATGCGTCCCTGTCCGTTGGTGTTGCGCGCCTCGTCATCATTGTCGATGCCACGAGTGACGTTTAGAAATGAAACGCCTGCGCTGTAAACGATGTCGTTATTGCGTATGCCGCCCGCAACTTGACCCCGCGTGCGGAATAGTCCGAGATTGCCGCCTTCAGCGAGCACGCTGCCGTGAATTGGACCACCACCTTCGTCTGTGACCAAATTGATAACGCCGCCGACAGCATTCGAGCCGTACAAAGACGAACCCGATCCGCGCAGCACCTCCAGCCTGCTAACGTCTGTGACGATTAAATCGTCCAAAAACCCTGAAGCGTCGCCTTGCGGTGCGGCCGCGTCGCGAAAACGTATGCCGTCGATCAGAACAGCAGTGTCTTCGTTTGGCAGACCGCGAATCTTTAGCGAACTGAATGCGCCTGGACCGCCGAGTTGCTGCACGCGCACGCCTGGCACTGAGCGCAAGACTTCGGTAATTGCGGTCTCGTCACGCTCTTCGATCTCCTGCGTGTCAACGACTGTTAATGCCTTGGAGACTTCATCAACTGTTTGTGGCGTGTCGGAAGCTGTAACTACGACCGACGCACGTAAGCCGGACAGCTCGAGCGCGATATCGTGTGTGATCGTTTGGCCACGCGTCACCGTAACCGCTTGCGCCGTCGCTAACGCGAAACCGCTGAGCTCTGCTTCGACGAGGTATTCGCCGGGCGCGAGGTTCTTGAAACTGTACGCGCCGCTGGAGTTTGTTGTTGTGACGAGGCTGAAACTACGATCGCGCGCGTAAAGACTTACGGTTGCGCCCGGCAAGTTTGCGCCTTCGGGATCTTTTACCTGTCCGCTGATTACACCGTTGCTGGTTTGTGCCTGTGCAGAGATCGCGAAAGTGATAGTGATTAGAATTGCGATGAGCGTGGTTTTCATGATGCTAACGTCTCCAATGCCGGACAAAAACAAAAACGCCCTCGATCTCCTGTTGGAAGATCGAGGGCGTCTGAACTCGATGAATCTGGTTAAGTTAGTTGTTTTTCAAAAAGACCAGTGAAAGCAACTAACGTCGTTGACGCCACTTGCTCTTTCCCGGAGCGTTGTGGTCGCTTCCGTTGGCAGCAGGCAAGGTTTCCTGACTTCCGGCTCAAGCGCGTTGCTTCACGGCCTTCCCAATCTCGGTGAGATCAGTGACCTTGTTTTGGAAGCTACGCATTCGCCGGTACACAGTGGCGGGAACCGTCTGGGCATTTCACCCAACTTCCCTTGTCACCCACGATGGGCACCTGCAACGGTCCAACTCGACGTCACGCGACGGCAAGTTGAAATAGCGATTTACAATTATGCAAAGAACTGAAACTTCAAATCTCTTTTTGATTGAGGTGCGTAACTCTAGTCTCGAACCGCGCCGCTGTCAAGGCGCGTGTGTTGTTGACGATGTTAGAGCAGCGGAGTATTTGTTACGTAACAAACGGGAGGGACGCATCATCATGCGAGAGAAGGACGATAATGATCAGTCGTTGAGAAAACATCTGCTACAGGTCTTAAGAGGTGGCAGTGCGCATTTATCATTCGACGATCTCGTAAACAGTTTTCCGGCGGATCTCTGCAATCGCCAAATCGAAGGACTGCCTTACACGGCGTGGCAGGTTTTGGAGCACATGCGGATTGCGCAATGGGACATACTGGAGTTCAGCCGCGATGCGGACCACATCGAGCCTGAATTTCCGAAAGGTTATTGGCCCGAGCCAGACGAGCTTGGGACGCCGGCGTTGTGGCAGAAGACGGTTGATGAGTTTCGAAAAGACCTGCACGAGATGGAAGCGCTCGTAGAAGACGCTGCGACTGATCTATACGCGCGAATCCCGCATGGCGCCGGCCAGACAATCCTACGTGAAGCACTGCTCGTTGCCGATCACAACGCCTACCATTTGGGCGTCCTCGCCGTGATGGCGCGCATCGTTAAAGCTGGTTCGTGAACTTCACTCGGCAGGTAGCCGGTCCTCGACCGGAGGTTGGAACGTTTGAAGCAGTCCGAGCGTAATGGCGAGGACTACGGGTCCAAGGACGATGCCGAGGACGCCAAACAAACTGATACCTCCGAGAACTGAAAAGAAAACAAACAGTTCATGCAGCCGCGTCTGGTTCCTCATTAACCGCGGCCGTAATAAGTTATCGATCGAACTGACCACTGCCGCTCCCCAAACAATCAAAATAATCGCCTTGGTCCAATGCCCGTTTATCATCAAGTAAATCGCGAGCGGCAGCCACACGAGAAACGATCCGGCAACGGGAATCATGCAAACAAACGCCATCAGCACCGCCCACAACACCGGCGAGGGAATGCCCAGCAGCCAAAAGGCCATACCGCCTAACAAACCTTGAAGCGCTGCAATCGTGACCACACCATAAACGCTGGCACTCACTACTTGCTGAGTTCGCGCAATAATCGCCTCCGCCTGTTGTCTGCGAAGCGGCAACGCGGCAGGTAACTTGTCAACAATTCTTTCGCCGTCTCTGAACAGGTAATACATCGTGAAGACGACGAAGAATGCCTTTACGATCCCGCCGACGATATTTCCCATCAGGCTCCACGAAACGCCGAGCAAGAACGCAGTCGAGCGCTTTACTTGTTCGATCATGAACGCTTGCGTCCCCAACGTGTCGATGCCAAATCGATTCTCGATCCACTGCGCGATCCTTCCGAATGCTGAGGTTTGGCGATCCGTCAATTGCGAGAGCTGGGCCGGCAGGTTGGGAACTACTTTTCCCAACTCCTCCGCGACCGCGAGTGTCAGCAGCGTGAGAGGTAGGACGACGATCAGTATCACGAGCAAACACGAAATCAACGCGCTCAAGCCGGGACGCCGGAGCCTGCTCTTCAACCGTTTGTGAACCGGATAGAAAACGATGACAAGAACAATGGCCCACTCGAGAACGCCGGCCAACGGCTTGAGCATTAACCAGCACAAATACAGCGCGATTGTTGTTGCTGCCAGCACTGCTATCCAACGCGCCTGATCGATTTGTTTGTTCAAAGAGTGATCTCCAACCTCGGTGTCAATCAGCGGAAGAGAGTCCGGTCGAGCTCAGTATAGCTGCCGGCGGCGAAAAATCCTGAGACTTGTTTAACGTTCGCAGCCCGCGGTAAATTACGCACCGTGAGCATTAGCGACAAGAGAACCACGCTTCCAGCAACGCTAGAGGTTGAAATGACGCGATTAGCATTCTTCACACTATTACTTCTTGCTTCGTTTGTTCTCGGGATCGATGCGCGAGCACAGTCAAAGAGGACTGGCGTTGCACGGACTCAGTCGAAAAGAGTCGTGCGTACTTACGCTTGCCCCATGCATCCTGAGGTCACGTCAAAGAAACCAGGCAAGTGTCCGAAGTGTAATATGGACCTGAGGCTCGTCAGGAACGAGACCAGCGCGGTTAGTGAAAATAAACCGTCCGAACCGGCAACAAAGTCGTCTGAAACTTCAGCCTCGCCGCGCAAGATGGTCATTCCCGATGTCGCAGTGTTGGATCAGGACGGAAACGAGCGACACTTCTATACCGAGCTCATCAAGGACAAGACCGTCGCAATCAACTTTATCTTTACAAACTGCACCACGATCTGCCCGCCACTTGCAGCAACCTTCGCACGAGTCCAAAAGGATCTCGGCGATAAAGTCGGTAAGGACGTACACTTCATTTCGATTAGCGTGGATCCTTTGACAGACACGCCTGAACGGCTGAAGGCGTGGGGTGCAAAGTTCAAAGCCGGCACAGGCTGGACATTCGTGACTGGTGAAAAGCCGGAGATCGACAAGCTGTTGAATGCATTGGGCGCGGCCGTGTCGAAAAGAGAGGACCACACGCCAATGATGATCATTGGCAACGACAGTAAAGATGTTTGGACACGCACGTATGGTCTTTCCAGACCAAGTCAGCTTGTCGCATTGATTACCGATGCAATTGCTGGAACACTTGCGGTAACCGCGACCGGGACCGAGGAGACAAAACCATGAGATTACTCGTCTCAGCCATCCTTTTCGTTCTATTCGCGGTAGTCACAGGTTACGGGCAAGAGCCCCCTTCAGCTCAGACGCCAAAGCCACCAGAGCCCGCTTCTGTAGGAAAGACGGACGATGGTCCAACAGCCGCGCCGCGTTCAGCCGCGGAGAAATACTTTTCAGACGTAGAGCTCATCGATCAGGACGGTCGCAAGGTCCGCTTCTACAGTGATGTGCTGAAAAATAAGGTGGTGGCCATCAACACCTTCTTCACGACCTGCACCAGCATCTGTCCACCGATGAATCGCAACCTCGAGAAAATGCAGGATGCGCTTGGTGATCGTTTGGGCAAAGATGCGTTTCTGGTTTCAATTACTGTTGATCCTGAGACTGACACACCGACACGGCTCAAGGAATATGCGCAACGTTTTCACGCTCGGCCCGGCTGGATGTTTCTAACCGGTAAGAAGGAAAACGTCGACTGGGCGCTTTATAAACTTGGTCAATACGTTGAGACCAAAGATGCGCACACCAGCATTGTCATCATTGGTAACGAGCCTAAAGGACTGTGGAAAAAAGCGCTTGGGCTCGCAAAAGCAGAAGAATTGATCCGCATCCTCGAAGATACCATCAACAATCGCTAAGCGAGTCGATTATGAATCTCAGACTTTACACTCGCGCTCCTCACCAACAACGAGTGTTTTAATAGAAATCGTTCGTGCTCGCAGCGCAACATTTTTTCTTCGAAAAGTCACTCAAACTACACAACGTGCGGCCGTGTTTTTTGCTAACGTGTGAAGACCCCCCTACACGTCTGAAAGAATCGAAAGGGGACTGAGAATTATGGGTTTGTTTGACAAAATGTTCGGACGAGGCGCGGAGGAAGCGCAACAGCAGGGCGGTCAACAGCGTTTCGAACAACTAAAACAGAAGTATCAATCTGTTCTGAACTTTGCAGATCAGCAAAAGATTCAGTTTCAAAACCTGCATGTTCAGGATGACAAGCTGTTCATACGCGCTATTGCACCCTCAGACGACGTGAAGAACAAGTTTTGGGATCAGGTCAAGCTCGTTAATCCCAATACTGACGACATTACAGCCGACATCACGGTGGATAGTAGTCGAACGATGGCGGCAGCGGCCGGAGGCGGTGGCGGCCAGGGAGGACAGACGTACACCGTTAAATCAGGAGACAACCTGTCAAAAATCAGCAAACAGTTCTACGGCGACCCGAACGAGTACATGCGAATCTTTTACGCCAATCGCGACAAGTTGAATGATCCGGATCGGATTCAGATAGGACAACAACTCGTCATCCCTCCCGACGCGTAAACGGCACTTCACTCAACAAACAACGCGAGCGGCAGGTCCTAAAACCTGCCGCTCTTTTTGTGTACAGAAAAATAGGAGTATCGGTTGTCGCTGCGACTAAAATCTCGCGGTTGAAGCAGCCTATTTTTAGTATCCGCGGCAGGGTGGCAGTAACGCTGTTGTTTCAGCCGTGTTCTTAACGCCGTTAGGCAGACTAACGCGAACAGTACTGCAAGGGGGAATTCCTTCCGTCTTGCTTGATTGGCCATACTTGATCCGGTGACGCGGCAGAGTATAGCTGGTCCAACCTTAACGGAAGATTAATAGATGGCGGTTTTCTGTCGCCCCTTCAGGGCTCGATCCCTTTTTTCTTCAGATCCCAGGGGCTTCGCCCCTGGCTACCGTCTTCCACGCCTTCGGCGTTTTACGGCCGCATGTTTCTAAAACCTACCTTGGCAAAATTAGTGGCGGATATCCAGCATGTAACCTTCGCCACGGCGTGTGTGAAGGAGTTTGACCGCACAGTTATCGTCGATCTTTTTGCGAAGTCGATTCATGTAGACTTCGATCGTGTTTGAGAATGGCTCGAACGTGTCGTCCCAAACGTGTGCAGCGATTTCCGCACGCGAGACGAGTTGGCCCGCGCGCCGCGCGAGGTACTCGAGCAGGCATACTCTTTCGCCGTCAATTGCACCTCGTGGTTGCCGCGAGAGACTCGATGGCTGATTGAATCGA
>DASZDV010000387.1:0-1687 GCA_035941575.1 Pyrinomonadaceae bacterium | reverse complement strand
ACACAACGTCCGGTAACGCGCGCAAACGACTCGCAAGTTCTTGCTTCAAGCTCCTCTTCTCAGCCGGAGCAACCGCAACTGAAAACACGTTGCTCGTGTTCATACCCGTATCGAGGTGTTGCAGGCGACGCGCGTTGATAGCCAACAAGCCAGCGCCGATCAGAAGCGAAAGCGATACGGCGACCTGGACCACGACAAGACTACTGCGCAATCGCGACTTATTCAGGTAGCCCTGCGACGTCTCATCTTTCAACGCGGTAATGACATCCGGACGCGACATCTGAATCGCAGGAGCAAGCCCAGCTATGGCGCCGGTGACCGCCGCCAGTGCGAGTGTGAACGCAAAGACGCGCCAGTCCGGCGAGAGATTCAAAGCAAACCCATTGGCAAGCTCCGGAATTGGAAGTGACGACAGAATGATCGGATATGCCGTGCGCAACGTCCAAACAGCAATGAGTAGGCCGGCCGCGCCGCCTAGCAAGGCAAGCAGCGTGGCTTCAGTTAAGAGTTGTCGAATGACACGCGACCGGCGTGCACCAAGCGCGAGACGAACGCCGATTTCCTTTTGCCTGCCAATCGCGCGCGCCAACAAAAGATTTGCGACGTTCGCGCAGGCGACAAGCAAAACGAGTCCGAAACCGATCGCCAGCGGCAGCAGAAGCGCGGAGAGATCTTCATCAAGCGTCACGAAGGTGCCTGCACTTACCAGGTTCACCACAGCCTTGCGGTTCTCATCCGGGTACTCCTGGGCCAACCTGTTCGTCGTTAGTTGCACCGCGGCTTCTGCTTGTGATTGTGAAACGTTTGGTGCGAGCCGGCCAAGCAATGTAAACACTTCGACGTTGCGATCCGTCAGCCATGTTTTGTTACCCCAACCGCCGGCTTGAATCAGGTAATCGCGCGCCATCAACGGTATCCAGAACGATGGTGCGTCGGGAGTGGTGCCAATGAAACCCGGCTCGGCAACGCCGATAACTGTGAAGTGATGGCCTTGCAACATGATCGTGCGGCCAATGATTGAAGCGTCGGAATTGAATCGACGCTGCCAGTACGCATTACTCAAAACAATCGCCGATGATTCTGCCGGTGTATCTTCATTCGACGTGAATCCACGTCCCAGATGCATCTGTGCGCCGAGAGCTGTGAAGTAGTTGGTCGAAACCATCTGGCCAAAAACGTGTTCGTAACCTTCAGCCAGCAGAAAGTCGTCGTCACCTTGTGGCGGAGCTTCCCCGACCGTCGCACTCACCTTATTCCACGCGATCAGATCGGAGAAGACGGCGTTCTGCTGCTGGTAATCGAGGTAGTCGAGATACGAGAAGAGTCTTTGGCGTTGGCCCTCTTTATTTCGGCCTTCAAGGGAGACCAGTCTTGACGAGTCTTTCAAAGGTAGCGGTTTGAGAACGAAAGCGTCGAACACTGAGAACAGAGCAGTGTTCAGGCCGATGCCGAGTGCCATCGTAAGAACAGTAACAGCCGCAAAGCTGCGGTTCTTGCGGAAGCCGCGGAGCGCATATTTGAGATCCTGGAAAAGCGTGGACATGTAGTGGGCTAGCATGTTCCCGAAACGAACTCACGGGTCGTTTAGTTCATCCTCAAGACAAACCGACTCAGCATGAGCGCAGTAGGACGTGGGGTTTGAGCTGAGTGACAAATCAGGCTTGGACGATCTCCAACATGTTGCCTG
>DASZDV010000386.1:0-3465 GCA_035941575.1 Pyrinomonadaceae bacterium | reverse complement strand
GGGATATAGAGCCGGGAGAAGAGATCACGATCGATTACGAGACGACACTTCATTCCGACGACAAGCGATGCATCTGTGGCACTAACACTTGCCGCGGCACGATCAACCGACCTTAAGTCTTTTTACAACCGCGGCAGAGTGAAGCTGAATCTCGATCCGCGTCCCTCTTCAGAATCCAACGCAACGTGACCGCCGTGTTGTTCGATAACTTCGCGCACGAACGACAATCCCAGCCCTGTCGACTCCTCGTCCTTTTCTTGTCCTTCGCGCACGACGCGGTAGAACTTGTCCCACACACGTTCTTTCGACTCAGTGGGAATTCCGTAGCCACGGTCTTCGACACAAACGCGAACAGTCTCTGCTTCGAGTGCCGTCGACACAGTGACTGTCGTTCGCTCAGGGCTATACTTGATCGCGTTGTGCACGAGGTTCTTCACCGCTTGCGTGATCAAGCTCTTGTCGGCTGCAACCGGGGGAATACGATGCGCGGGTTGTTCAACTAGTCGAATGCGTTTCTTCTTCGCCACCGGTTGCAACGACGCGATCGTCTCGCGCACTACTTCGTCCAGACGCAGCGGAATCTTTAACACTTCCTGTTTATCACTTCGCTGTAACTGCGTGACGGAAAGGAACGTATTGATCATCCGTGACATGCGTTGCGATTCATTCGCAATGATGGAAACGAATTCGCGCGCCTGGGCGGGCACAGTGTCGTCCGCGCTTAACAGTTCAGCAAAACCATTGATGCTGGTTAGCGGCGTGCGGAGTTCATGCGACATTAACGAGATCATGTCGCTCTTGAGTTTTTCGTGCTCCTTGGTCTGGCTGAGATCTCGCACGTAAACGGCGATTCCGATTGGTTCCCCGCCGCCTGTTTCCTGTTGATCACGGAGCAGTGAGATTCGCAGGTTGAGAATTTGATCCTTCTGGTCGAAATCGAGTTCGCCTTCATAGTCGATACCCGTTTGCAACACGCGACGCACGGCGATCTCAGGTTCGTCGAAGATGCCGGTGCGGAAGTTATTGAGCAAACCGATCAGATCGAGGTGTTGCGCACGCTCCGGTGTCAGCCCGGCGTATCGGAGCAAGGTGGGATTTGTCTGGGCCAACGTGCCGTCGAGATAAGCGATAGCGACGCCTTCGTCGATCTGTGCTAAAGCGTTTGCTTCGCAGCGCTGCTCGACAGTGATCGCCTTGAGCACGTTGAGCGCGTCCAGCTTGCGCCGAGTTCCATTTTGCGAGAAGTAGCTGAACGACTTACTTCGGGCGGAGTTTTTGGCGAAGCTTTCACGTTTCAAGTTGCGAGCGAACTGCGAACCAACCGCTTCGAGTAACAAGTTGTCTTCATCATTGAGTTGTGCGGCCGGCCGAATCAACAACACGCCAGCTACTTCGCGTTCGTGAAGCAACGGGACCGCAACGGTCAACTGTTTTGGTTCACCGACTGTTTGGCCCACCAGTTTTTCTGAGGCGGCTGCTTGTTCGCAAAGTCGCACTCCTTCGCGCCATAGAGAGTTGCGACTCGTGTCGTGTGGATGTTGAGTGGAGCCCTTGAAACGCGCGACAGCCTCGAAACCATCTGAGTCGTCAACCTGAAAAACGATTGCTTCATTCAACGGCAGGAAGGTGTTGAGCAGTTTGAGTCCGCTCATCAGTCGCTGGTGAGCCCCTGGTCCGCAGTCCGCCGCAGTGGTTGGTCCACCAAACAAGGTCTTAACCAAGTGACCGTCGAGATACCAGAGACGGTTAACCTGGACCAGCAACACTGCGAGCGCGATGCTGAAGAGGAGCGGTGTCAACAGCAGTTGCAGTTCGAAAAAACGGGAGGCAAGGAAACTCGCGCCGCAAACGACTACGACACCACCTACGAGATAACGCCACGAACGGCGTACGCCGAAAGTATCGACTGTTAAGCCGAAACCGAGTGAACACGCAACGAGGGCAAGCGCTGCAATAGGTACTGGTCCAAGAAAGAGTTCAACAGTTTCTTCCGGAGCGAGGATGCTCGTGTGGTAAAGCAGTTCCGGCAGTACGCCGAAGCGCGAACCGATGTAGCCCGCGACACCAGCGCAGATGCTGAGTGCAGTGGCAGAGATGTAGGTGCTGGAAGTTCTGGATCGGGTCAATGTCGAAAGGAACCAAGGCGAGAGGCGCACTGCAAAGGTTAAGTCTCTTTGGCGGTTTCCATGCGAAGCCGCGGCAGGATTATACAATGCCTGTCATTGTTAAATCTAGGTTTTGAAATAACTTAGTTTTCGAGGGATTTTAGCGCCTCGACTAACGTGGGAAGGTCTTCTCTTGGCACCGTGCGCAGGTCGAGCAGGACTTTTTCCTCGGCGATTCGAGCGACCACTGGAGGCGAGGAGTTCCGCAGTTGTTGCTCTAATTCAGAGGCGGATTTACGCGGATGGGTGATTGCGATAACGACGGATTTGATTTTCGACGTGGGAGCGGTACCACCGCCAAGCGCGGAGTCGCCGCTTTCCAGAGCAAGCTGAATTGTTGTCGGAGAGACTTCTTCGATCAGCGTTCGAGCTCGTTGCTCGATCTCCTCGGCCGTCAGCGACAACATCTGAATAACGGGCACCTCGCTCGATGCTTTGTCTCGCTGATAAGCAATGAGTGTTGCTTCGAGTGCAGCAAGCCGCAGTTTGTCGCTTCGCAACGCGCGATAGAGTGGATGTTTCCGCAACCGATCGATGACAGGCTTTTTGCCGATAATCAGACCAGCCTGCGCTGAACCGAGTAGTTTGTCGCCGCTGAACGAGATCACATCAGGATCTTGAGCCAGCAGTTCAGCGACGGTCGGTTCGTCAACAACGCCATACTCACGCAGATCGTTCAATTGTCCCGAGCCTGCATCTTCGTAAAGCAGCAGATCATTTTGGTGCGCGAGTGCGGCGAGCTCAGACAATTCGGGCGAACTCGCGAAACCAACAATGCGATAGTTCGACGGGTGAACACGCATGATGAGACGCGTGTTCACATTGATGGCTCGGCGATAGTCTTCGAGATGCGTGCGGTTAGTGGTGCCGACTTCGACCATGCGCGTACCCGAACTCGCCATTACATCTGGCACGCGAAAATCACCGCCGATCTCGACGAGCTCGCCACGCGAAACGATCGTTTCGCCGTCCTTGGCGAGAACTGTAAGAATCAACAACGCTGCTGCGGCGCAGTTGTTCACTACCAACGCCGCTTCGGCGCCGGTCACATCTTTCAACAGCGACTCAACGCGCGCCCCGCGTGTGCCGCGTGTTCCCGTAGCGACGTCGTATTCCAGATTGCAATACCCGGCCGCTTCCTGGATCGCGGCCAGCGCCGCTGGCGAGAGCGGCGCGCGTCCGAGATTTGTGTGCAGTAATACGCCGGTAGCGTTTATTACTTTTTTGATTCCGGTCTGGCTCTCTTGTTGGGCCGTTTGCTCTATTCGAAGCACGGCTTCAGCGAGGAGCGCCTCTGGCG
>DASZDV010000385.1:0-4515 GCA_035941575.1 Pyrinomonadaceae bacterium | reverse complement strand
TCGAACAGTCCGGTCGTGAAAGCGATCGAACGTCCCTGCTCGACCTCGCTTTACTGTTCTTGCGTTTAGGAACGATTGCTTTTGGTGGGCCAGCCGCGCACATCGCAATGATGGAGGACGAGGTTGTGCGCCGTCGTCGTTGGATGACGCAGCAGGAGTTTCTCGATCTACTGGGAGCGACCAATCTCATTCCCGGTCCCAACTCAACTGAGATGGCGATTCATATTGGCCATCGACGTAGAGGTGGTCCAGGTCTGTTGGTAGCTGGAATCAGTTTCATCGTTCCGGCCGCGTTAATCGTCATGGGGTTCGGGTGGGCGTACGTCCGCTACGGATCGCTGCCTCAGATCGCTGGAATTCTGTACGGTGTCAAGCCAGTCATCATCGTCATTGTGCTCCAGGCTTTGTGGTCCCTGGGAAAAACGTCGATCAAAACAAAGCTCACGGCGGGAGTCGTAGCGGCAGCCGTCATACTCACGTTTCTTGGAATTCACGAATTGTTAATACTTCTTGGCGCCGGCATTCTTGTCGGAAGCTGGTGTTTGGCTCGTGAAATGGGGCGTGATGGACCAACCTCTATTCTTTCATTTACGCCGTTGACCGTCTTCTTTTCAGGAACTGCAACAACCACGTTTGGACTGTGGTGGCTATTTCTTTTCTTTCTCAAAGTCGGGTCAGTGCTGTATGGCAGCGGTTACGTACTGCTGGCGTTTATTCGCGCGGACCTCGTCGAACGGTGGCATTGGTTAACTGAGTCGCAATTGCTTGACGCGATCGCCGTCGGTCAGGTCACACCGGGTCCGGTATTCACGACGGCAACTTTTATTGGTTACGTATTGGCCGGACCAAAAGGAGCAGTGGTTGCGACGGTCGGAATCTTTCTGCCTGCATTCTTTTTCGTTGCAGTGAGCGGACCGTTGGTTCCGCGTATCCGTCGCTCACCAACAGCGGGAGCATTTCTCGACGGTGTGAATGCCGCGGCACTTGCGTTAATGGGCGTGGTCACGTATCAACTTGGCCGGGCAGCGCTCATTGATCTCCCAACTCTCGCACTCGCTCTGCTAAGCGCAATCATTCTGTTTCGCTTCCGCGTCAACTCGGCATGGTTAATTATCGGAGGGGCAGTCACTGGTTGGTTTCTTTACGGGCGATGAAGTGGTCCAGCACTCGTATTCAATGTCATCAACCCTTGGGGTGGTTACATGGCGAACTCCATCGCCGTACGAATTGTACTTGATTCAATGGCGAAAACCTTAGGAAGAATGCTAACGTGTCGCTCGCTCCTGATTCCGGCCCGGGTCCACATCTATGAGACTGAATATTCGCCTTCTCCCCGTCCTGGTCCTGTTGGTCTCCGTCACATCCTTCGCGCAGAACGGCGTTGCGACTAAAGTTGATGACTACATTCGCGCCGAGATGCAGGCGCAGCAGATACCGGGCGTGTCGGTCGCGGTGATCAAGAATGGTGACATCGTGCTGGCGCGTGGTTACGGCCTGGCAAACATCGAACACCAGGTGCCCGTCAAGCCAGAGACGATCTTTCAATCCGGTTCGATGGGCAAACAGTTCACCGCCACCGCGGTGATGATGCTCGTAGAAGAAGGCAAACTCAGTCTCGAAGATCCGATTACGAAGTATTTTACGGATGGACCGGAAGCATGGAACAAGATCACAGTGCGGCATCTGCTGACGCACACCAGCGGCATGACCGATTACCCGCAGGATTTCGATCTGCGCAAGGACTACACTGAAGACGAACTGGTCCAACGCATCAAGACGATTCCGCTGGGGTTTCAGCCTGGTGAGAAGTGGAGCTACAGCAACCTCGCATACGTGATGCTCGGCGTGCTCATTCACAAAGTGAGCGGCAAGTTCTACGGCGACTTTCTGCAAGAACGTGTTTTCAAGCCACTCGGCATGACAACGGCGCGCGTGATCAGCGAAGCGGACATCGTTCCGAATCGCGCAGCGGGTTACCGCGTTGTTAACGGCCAACTCAAGAACCAGAATTGGGTTTCACCATCGTTGAATACGACCGCTGACGGCGCGCTTTATCTCACTGTTTACGACATGGCCAAGTGGGACGCAGCACTGTACACGGAAAAGTTGCTGAAGCGCTCGAGTCTCGATCAGATGTGGACGCCGGTGAAACTTAACGACGGCAAGACGCGTCCTTACGGGTTCGGTTGGGCGTTAGGCGAAGTACGCAAACACCGACTAATCGAACATGGCGGCTCATGGCAGGGTTTCAAATCCCAGATTTCGCGTTATATTGATGACAAGCTAACGGTAGTTGTCTTTGCAAACCAGGCGCGAGCGAACCCGGCGAAAATGGCCCACGGAATAGCCGCGCTGTTCAACTCAGAACTGGCTCCGGCCTCCACACAGTGAGTCAAGAACTATGTTGTCCTCAACGCGCCGCACAATCAGGTTCGGCAGTTGCATCGTCCTGGTAACAAGTGTCGTTGTGCTCGCACACGCCCAAACGGTTGCGACAAAGGAAGCAACCTCAACCATCAGTGGCAAAGTAATCGTTAAAGGAAAAGGCATCCCCGGCATTGTTGTCGGCATGCGTTCGGGCGAACAGAGGTATCGCGAGACGACGGCTTACCGCGGCGTCACGGACGAAAAGGGCGAGTACAAGATCACAAATGTCCCGGCAGGGAACTACAGCGTCTGGCCTTCTGCTCCTGCTTATGTCCCAACGGACGAAATGGGCGCCAAGACTTTAATGGTTGAAAAAGGCGAGACGATCGAGAATGTCGATTTCACTCTCGTGCGCGGTGGTGTGATCACCGGCAAGGTTGTTGATGCAGACGGTCGTCCCGTGATCGAGGAAGACGTGCTAGTGATGCCGATGCCCGGGAAGGGTGTCTATCGTAACTATTACCAACCGTTAAATGTTCGCACTGACGATCGCGGCGTGTATCGTATTTACGGCTTACCGGCCGGTCAGTACATGGTGGGCGCCGGACAGGATGAACAAAACTCTTATCCGAGTGGAAGAGGTCGCGCGCCATTCAGACGCACTTATCATCCCGCTACGCTCGATTCGAAGCAGGCTACCGTAATCGAGGTCACATAAGGCAGTGAAGCAACAAACGTCGATATCACACTGAGCCGCTCCCTCACTACATTCAGTGCCAGCGGACGAATCGTTAATGCCGAGACAGGAGAGCCGCTCGCAGGCTTGAATTACGGCGTAACCCATTTCATTAATCAAAACTCCACTTCTTCGTGGAGCAACGGCGCGGTTTCAAATGCGCGCGGAGAGTTTAAGCTCGACGGTTTGATTCCGGGCCAATACGCCATCACGGTGAGACCGACTGCAGAGAACGACTGGCGCGGCGATCAGGTGCGCTTTGAAATCGTCGATCAGGATGTGACGGATTTGGTGATCAAGGGCAGGCAGGGCTCCAGCCTATCGGGCGTCGTCATACTCGAAGGTGTTGACGACAAGGCCGTACGCGACCAGCTTTACCAGACTGGTTTGACAGCCTCTGTTGTCGGCGATGCGAATGAACGGCCATGGTCCAACTGGTCGGTTGTCAAGCCTGACGGGAGTTTCCGGATCGGCGGACTACAAGCTGGTCTCGCATCGTTTTTCTTTCCGAACTCAAGTCGCTTTCGGATGGCTCGCGTCGAGCACAACGGCGTTATTCTGCCTAAGGGTATTGAAATAAAAGACGGGCAACACCTGACCGGTTTGCGCGTTATCGTCAATTACGCCAATGCTTCGCTGCGCGGTGTGATAACTCTTGAAAACGGCCCAATGCCTGAGAATGGCCGCTACTACGCGCAAATCCGAAGGGCTGGTGACGAGTCGCGATACGTGAGTGGTGAACCCGCGCAAGTGGATTCGCGAGGGCTGTTTCTAATCGAGAATCTAACGCCCGGCGCATATATGCTCAGCGTTGGAGTTTATGTGCCGGGACCAACGCCCATTATGGTGGACACCAAACAGGACGTCGTCGTTACCGGCGGCGTCACTACTAACGTAAACGTGACACTGGATTTGAAGAAGGCGTCTAAGTTGAGACCTTAGATGATCAGGTTGATCAAAACGCGACTCATTCTGCCGTTGCTGATGGCTCCGATCTGTGTTTTTGCGCAAGCGACGCAGCAGCCGGCGCCGAGAAGCGAAACAGGCAGCACGTCGAGTAATGGAACGATTACCGGGAAAGTCGTCGACGACCGCGGGCAGCCGATTTCAAATGCAATGGTTTCGGTTCGGGCCGTGGGTTCCAGTGGTCAAGGTCAAAGTGTCACGACCGATCGTGAAGGAGCATTTCAAGCGACTGGTCTCGATCCCGCTTCATACATTATTTCCGCGTCAATGCCGGCGTACACAGTCCCGCCGCGCGATCCCTCGATTACTCCCGCAACAACTTACCGCGTCGGCGATTCAGTCACGTTGACGCTCGTGAAGGGCGGCGTCGTCACTGGCACGGTGACGAACTCCAATGGCGATCCCGTCATCGCGATCGCTGTTCGCGCGCAGATGATTCGAGATGC
>DASZDV010000384.1:0-4518 GCA_035941575.1 Pyrinomonadaceae bacterium | reverse complement strand
GTCTTTGTCTCTCCTGAACGAAGTTTACACCCGAGCGTCTTCGGGAGCATGGACCAGAATATCCAAAAACCAGTGTCGGAAGTGTAAACTTCGTTCAGGAGAGACAAAGACTCGTGCTGGCCGTCGCATTGCTGCTGCTGCAATTCGTGTTGCCGCCTGGAGACGCGAGCAATTCGCAGTCTGACACGCTGCTGGAATCAGGCAAAGGCGCGACAGTGCGACAACACGCGCCCGATGCTCGCGACGTTAAGGTCGTTTCCTACAACATCCGTTGGCGTGGCGGCGACGAACTGAAACAACTCGCGAAATTACTGCATGAGGATCCCGAAATCGGCGGCGCCGCGATTCTTGGTTTGCAGGAAGTCGATCGGCACAAGAAGCGAACCGGCAACAAAAACACCGTCAAAGCACTCGCCGACGAGTTGAGCCTGCATTACGCATGGGCAGCGCCGCCCACTGTGAAACCGGAAGACGAGGAAGAGACGGGCGTTGCGATCATGAGTGTTTATCCGTTGTTGGATGTGAAGCGGATCGTCTTGCCTCATCCAGGTCCGAACCAACGTCGCCGCGTCGCACTCGCCGCAACAGTTGAGATCAACGGGCAGAAGTGGCGCGTCTACTCTGCGCACGCAGAGACGCGAATTTCATTCGACAAAAAATTGGAGCAATACAATGCATTGTTGGATGACCTTAGGCGTTACCCTCCCGACATGCCGGCAATCATCATGGGTGATTTCAACACGTGGGAATCAAACGCCGACAACAAGACGATCAAGTTGTTTTCCAAAGCTGGTCTAACAACACCGTTTGGCGGACAATCGACATTCCGCCGCCGCGTCCTCTTCGTGCCGATTGAACTGCGTCTTGATTGGGTTTGGCTCCGCGGCCTAGAAGCGGTTGCTTACGGAATCGACCGGCAGATTGAAGCTTCGGATCATTGGCCTTTGTGGACCAACGTAAGACCGGCCGCAATCAAAAAATAACACTCGGAGCACTTGAAATTGTGACGCGAGTCGTGTCACAAAAGTGGCCGTATGACCTGTCATAACTGCGAACGGCGCTCGAGTTGGGTGCGCACTCGTTGCCGCACCTGTCAAACCCGTTTGCCTGCCTGGTATGTCGTTGCGACGCTCGCACTCGGAGTTGGAATTTACGGCGGGTTCGTCTTGCTGGAAAACCTCTTCTGATTACCTGACGCCCCACTCCCACAATCCATAACTAATCTTCTTGTCGAGCGGTTTTCCTGCCTGCTTCAAACTGAGTGCGATCTGCCCGCGATGGTGCGACTCATGCGAAATCAGGTAACCGAGAAACGCTGCCGCATGTGGCTTGAAACCTTTGACCTTGCCGCCGGTTTCCAGACTCTGCGCCAGGAGCGTGCCTATCGCTTTGCCTGATGCGGCCAATGACTTGGCGAGCAGTTTTTTGTCATTCGCCTGCTCGTTTTCGACTTTCGCGAGGTCCTTGAGCAGTTCCGGCGCCGCGGACTTCAACCACATCAACCGGACGTTGTGAATGTGGGCGAACTGCTCGCCCACACTTCTGCCCTTTGAAGCCGAGTGACTACTCAGCGATTGCGGATCGACCGCGTCGAGTAAATAAAGGTTGATGCGGTCGTGAATCTGCCACGTCTCTAGCAACTGGTTTTCCGGCATCGTTACTCTCCACGTTTAGCGTACTCGCACAACGACACTGTTGACTCGCAAAGCATTGCCCGTGGCTCGTTGTAAATCCGCGATCGCCTTATTGAGATCAGTCTGCGCTTTCAACTCCAGTCCACGCGCGGTGGTCAACGCGGTTTGCCGCTCCAGGACCAGAAATGTCGTCGACTGCCCGGCGTCAAGTTTTCTCTGTTCACTTGAAAACTGTTGTTCGTTTGCCTCGCGTGTTGCGATCGCCGCACGCAGACGCGCTTCTGCGCTGCGCATCGATTGCAACGCGTTACGCACTTCCACCTGAATCGATTGCTCGAGTTGTTCGCGCTGCGTCGCAATGCGTTCACCTTCAACGAGCGAACGGCCGAGTTGGGCTTCGGCAGTCCGATTGCGCAAAGGCAAACTGATCTGCACGCCAACCCTGAAGTTCTTGAAGCGATTCGAGAGCAGGTTTTCTACTGACTGTCCAAAACCACCTAACAACTCCGGTGAGAAGGTCTGAGGCGGAACGACCGGCAGCGGCTCCAGGCCCGCGATCGTAGAAAGTTGATCGACTCGCTGCCTGATCTGCAATTGCGAAGCAGTAAACGGATTGACTCCCGCAGTGCTGACGGAACCCGCCAGGCCACTCGCGCCGTAAGTACCGACCAGATCGACGGCGGGCTTGGTTTGCTCCTTGAAGTATTTCTTATCGATCTCATTGATCTCTCGCACTACGTTCGCCTGCTGCAACTCCGGACGATTCTCTGTCGCCATCTTCAGCGCGTCGGGAAGACTGACGTCAGGCACAGTGAGTTCAACCGGATCGACGGGCACGATTGACTCGGTCCAAAGCGCCGATTGCTTGTTTTCCGAAATCAGGTTCTTCAAATTGTTCTCAGCGCGCGAAACCTCTTCGAGTGCACTGAAGACGCCCTGTTCGTAGCCAAAGATTTGTGCTTCGGCTGCAACGATATCAATCGGCGCTAAAGTTCCTTCAGTCACCATGCGCTTGTTGTGTTCGAGCTGTGTTTTCGCGACGGCGACCGCGTCGCGCTGCACCTGGAGACTGCGCAACGCAAACACGAGGTCCCAATACGCACGCTGCACGTTTGTGATCGTATCGATCGCGCGTTGACGAAATTGCGCGTCAGTTAACGACAAGTTTTTCTGTGCAATCTCGATCTGCCTGCGGCTATTATCAAACTTCAATCCACGCCACAACGGTTGAACGTACGTGAGCGAAAAGTTTGTCGGAAACTGGGGGTTGAGCGCCGTGAACTGGTTGTTCGTCGTAAACCTTGTTGACGAAACATCCAGCCGGTAGCTCCCACCGAGAACCGGCGACTGTCCTTCCAGACGGAACGTTCCGGCGTAATCGCTTTGTACTGTCGAGCCGTTCTGACCACCGCTCAAGAAACTGGAGATCGGATTTTCTGCGCGTTCGTAAAACGCGCTCGTGGTTAAACGAGGATCGTAAGCTCCGTGCGCGCCGAGCAGATCAAACTCAGCGATGCGCACGTTCTCACGCGCGACCTCGATGTCCTTGTTGTTTTCGAGCGCGAGTGAAATCGATTCACGCAGCGACAGCGGATGCTGCCGGTTCATATCGACGCCGACGCGATTCAAATCGGGCAACGGCTTCTGCGCCGCGCGAAAATCGGGAGCAACCGGCGGAACCGCCAATTCCTGGATTTTTCCAGGTTCAGGCGATGCAACGGGCTGTTGTGCGAAGACGGTCGTCGAAACGCAAACCATAATCGCGAGCACGAGCAACGAACCAAACAGCGACGTCGCTGCGCTGGTTGCTCTGCGGCGCACGCGTCCAAACACAACGTGAGCCCCGTTTCTAATCCGGCCCCAAACACGGCTCCTCGCCAGGTCGTCGAAAAGTGAATAGAAGACCGGCACCGCCAGTAACGTCAGCAGCAAGCAGAGCGTTTGTCCGCCGACGACCAACACGCCGATGGATCTGTTAGTTCCCGAACCTGGACCAGTAGCAATCGTCAACGGCAACATGCCGGCTACGAGGGCGATGGTCGTCATCAGAATCGGTCGCAGACGATCGCGGTTAGCGCGAATGATCGCTTCGAGGCGTTCCATGCCGCGCTCACGCAGTTGGTTCGTGTGATCGATCTGCAAGATGGCGTTTTTCTTGACGACGCCGAACAACAAGAGCAAGCCGAGTCCGGAGAAGATGTTTACTGTCTGCCCGGTCATCAGCAGCGAAACGATGCCGAACGGAATCGCGAGCGGCAGCGTCAGCAAAATCGTTATCGGGTGAATGAACGATTCGAACTGCGCGGCCAAAACCATGTACATGAAGATGAACGACAGCACGATCGCTAAGAGGAAGTAGTAGCCGGTGCGGCTCAATTCCTTTGACCGGCCGGCCAGCGAAGTCTGATACGTGCTGTCCATCTTCTCTTCGTCCGCGAACTGTTCGAGCTTGGCTATGACTGCCGCTTGCGAGCCGCCGGGTTTGGTGTTGGCAGTCAGCATTACCTGCCGCTGCCGGTTGTAACGATCGATTGACGACGGGCCGGTGCCTTCTTCGACGCGCACGAGATTGTCGAGACTGACCCATCCGAGCTTTTGTGACGCGACAATCATCCGCTGCAAGCCTTCAGCATTCGCCCGATACTGACCCATGGCGCGCACACGAATGTTGTATTGATCGACGCCCGCGTTGAATGTCGAAACCTTCTGGCCGGCGACCAAAGTATTGAGCGCCTGTGCAATGTCGCCGATGCGCACGCCCAGGTCACCCGCGCGCCCGCGATCGATCACGACACGTAATTCGGGCTTTCCGGCAATTAAAGTCGAGTCCGCATCCACGACATCCGGAACCGTCTTCAACTTCGCCAGCATGCCGTTTGAATAG
>DASZDV010000383.1:0-3678 GCA_035941575.1 Pyrinomonadaceae bacterium | reverse complement strand
GACGTTTCAGGAGCCTGCCAAAGAGGCTTCAGGTGTGAGGTACGTAATCGTGAATGGCGTGATGCTCGTGAAAGAAGGTCAATTACAACCAAATGTTCATCCGGGTGGTCCCATTCGCGCGCCGTTTTAAGCTGCGGATCTGGTAGGTTCGTTTGGAGCCTTCTCGCCTTTTTCTTTTGCCTCCGGTGCGCCTCGTTCTGCGGCCGCGTTTTCGATCTCGGAGTTGATCTCACCACCAATTAAAACTGCCGCGCCGGTGAAGTAGAGCCACAACATGAGAATGATCACTGCGCCGAGTGAGCCGTACGTCTTGCTGTAAGAGTCGAAGTAGTGAAGATAGACGCGAAACCCAAATGAGACCAGGAGCCATAACACTACTCCAATGGCCGCCCCTGGTGTCAGCCACTGCCATTTCTGATGCCGCAAGTCAGGTGCGAAGTAGTAGATCAACGCGAACGCCAGAATCAGAAACGCAAACACAACGGGCCATTGAATGACCTTCCACGTTACTGCGAACGCCGGCCCAAAGCCGTAAGCGTTAGCAATGCCTTCGCCGATTCGTCCGCCCGCTACCACGAGAACCAACGCGGTGATGATTAGCAAGGCCAGCGCAACCGTCAGAGTTATAGCAACGAGTCGTTGTTTCCACCACGAACGACTCTCTTCAACGTCATAAGCGGCGTTGAGCGATTCGGTGATCGCAGTCATGCCGTTCGACGCTGCCCAAAGCGCTGCGAGTAGTCCGAAGGAAAGTTTGCCGCCGCCGCTTGCTGACGTCACTTCCCACATTGTGGCGTCGATCAGTTGAAACGCCGACGGCGGCATGATGCGCGCGAGATAGTTGAAGAGAGCGTGGCGCGTGCCCGTACCGGCACCGAGTACGATGCCGATCACCGATGTTAAAAAGATAAGCAGCGGAAAGAGTGCGAGCAGAAAGTAGTAGGAAAGCTCCGCGGCGCGTCCGAACACACGGTCGTTGTTAATCTCTTTCCAAACCCGTTTCGCTAACTCAAACCAACTGATACTGCGGAGCGCCCAAAGCGATTTCATGAGCGTGTGCTCCTTTCCGACTGTCGTACGTTTTCCAGTCGTTGAAAGCTACTTACGCGTTTCGTGCAACGACGGTGCCATCTGCCGATTTATGTGAGGCACAAAAGGAAAAGGTGGGCTGATTAGGCCCACCTTTGACGACTGCTTCTTACGGATAATTAGCGGTTGCCTCCACCGCGCTGACCGCCGCCACTCTGGCCGCCGCCCTGGCCACCACCCTGGCCACCGCCCTGACGACCTCCGCCCTGGCCGCCCTTCTGATCTCCTTGACGACCACCAGCTTCTTTGCCGCCACCTTGCTGACCGCCACCTTGCTGACCACCACCTTGGCGACCACCTTCATTCTCTTTAGGCATCTTGCATCCCTCCTTGTTGATTATTCTGAACTGACCTGTATCGGAAGATTCATCCTCGCGAACGAGAATGGATTCTTTTGAGACAAGTTGCACAGCGCTTTCTGATCAGCGCAAAATAAATGCCAGAAGCGTACTGCCCTGATCGAGGGCGTCAGCGTCCCTACTTCTTAGAAGAACGCTTCTTGCTCGAACGCTTCTTAGATCCCTTCTTACTGCCCTTCTTTGAAGAACCCTTCTTGGACGGGACCTTCCCACCTTCCTTGCGAGCTTCCGAAAGTCCGATCGCGATTGCCTGCTTCTTGCTCGTGACTTTCTTTCCCGAACGGCCACTCTTCAGCGTGCCCTGCTTGCGCTCGTGCATCGCCTTTTCGACTTTTTCTCCGGCCTTCTTACCGTACCTGGCCATGTGCGTTACCTCCCTGGACCATTTGGACTACATGTTCATGAATCAGTTGTAACGCCGCAGCGCAATTCAGTCCTGCTAAAACATACAAGTTTGTGTGGCAAAATATCGACCGTAAAGTTACTGATGGTCCGACTCGTGGTTGCGCATCAGCGCTTCGATCTCGTCGATCGTCTTCGGCACTTTACTGGTCAGCACCTTCGAACCGTTCTGCGTCACCAGCACGTCGTCTTCGATGCGCACGCCAATGCCGCGATACTTCTCCGGCACATCGTCGCCGTCCGCGGGAACATAAACACCGGGTTCAATCGTGACAACTATGCCTGGCTCGAGCGGCCGCGGTCGATCGCCGTTGTGATAAGAACCGACGTCATGTACGTCGAGTCCGATGTAGTGTCCGATTTTGTGTGGATAAAAACGTTTGTGTTTCTCGGCTTCCATCAATTCTGCCGGATCGCCGGATAACAATCCGAGTTCGACCATGCCCTTCGTCAACACTTCAGACGCGTGCCGGTTAAGTTCGTCCATCGAAATGCCGGGCTTAACAAGATCGACAGTGGAAGTCTGCGCTTTCAGCACAAGCTCATAAATGTCGCGTTGTGCGTCGGTGAAGCGGCCGTTGATCGGAAACGTTCTGGTGATATCTGAAGCGTATCCCTGATACTCCGAACCCGCGTCTACTAAAACGAGATCACCGTCGCGCAGCACTCCGTCGTTATTGATGTAGTGCAGGATCACGGCATTTGGACCACCGCCGACGATCGAGGTGTAAGCTGGAGCTTGTGCGCCGTGTTTGCGAAAGACGTATTCGACAACTGCTTCGAGTTCGTATTCGCGCATACCCGGACGCACCTTCTGCATCGCCTCGCGATGAGCCTCTGCCGAGATGTCTGCCGCGCGCTGCATGACCTCAAGCTCCATCTCGTTTTTCACCAGACGCATGTCATGAAGAACCGTGCTGGGCTCGACGATCGACTGTGGTATGGTCATGTTTTTGCGCCACTGACTGCGCAAGGACGTGAGACGCGGGATTACGATCTGGTCCAACTGCGGCTGAGCGCCGATTTTGTAGTAAAGGCTCCTCGCGTTTGTCAGCAGTTCCTCTACTCGCGTGGGAAATTCGTCGATTGGAAACGCTTCATCAGCGCCAAACTCTTCAACGGCGCCTTCAACTCCAGCGCGCGGACCGTCCCAAATGGCTCTTTCTGGATCACGCGGTCGCACAAAAAGGGTAAACTTGTGTCTTCCATTTTCGCGCGAGGGACTTACCACCGCGATCGCTTCAGGCTCGCCGAAGCCGGTCAGGTAGAAGAAGTCGGAATCCTGCCGGTACCGGTAGAAAGTGTCGTTGGACCGCGGTGTCTCAGGTGCACTCGCCAGGATCGCGACCGACTCCGGTCCGATCCTTCGCATAAACTCAAGCAATTGATTTCGAATCATGCGCTGCATTATAACCGCCAAAACTCGTGAACACTAAAACACTGACTCGACCAACTTCTCTACTGTGCATGCTTGCGTTTTTGTTGTCGTGCACGAACGCGGCAGCGCAAACAAGCGTGCAAACTACTTCGCCTCTTGCACGCGGTGACGGCGCACCAAACCAAACCTGTCTGCCGACCGGCGTCTGTCTCGATCCTGCTGGGCAGTCCCATGGCGTCGGAAACATGCCTCTGGCTATGGCGCTGGCGCCGGACGGCGACAGTCTGGTGCTTTCGTTAAATGGTTGGCGACAGCAGGGTCTCCAGATCGTCGATCTGCGGTACGGAGCGGTCGTGCAGACGATCTCTCAGCCCGGAGCATTCCTCGGTCTGGCGTTTTCGAATGACGGTCGCACGCTATACGCTTCGGGCGGCAATGAGGACGTTATCT